>CAMJUL010000043.1 GCA_946408995.1 uncultured Clostridia bacterium
CGCTCAAAGCGCTTTGCTATCTTACCCGAGCCGGGTCGTTTTGTCAACGGTTTTTTTACAATTTTCCGCGCTTTTTTGCTGTTTTTCCCTTCTGTCGGGTCCTTCCCCTCCTTCTTTGACCCGATCGTTCGGTTTTTGGGGCCCTTCCGTTCATCCCCGATCCCGAATGTTCGCTTTTCAAGTAATTCCCCCGCCAGCTTCTTCTCCGCTCGCAGGTCATCCCCCTTCCCTCCCCCCCTATCCCCCTTCACTCTGCACTCTGAACTCTGAACGCTGAACGCTGTATGCTGCAACGCTCCCCGTTCCCCCTTCCCCGCGCGGTACAAACCGCAAATCCTCCCCGGTTCCTTTGGGTTTATGGATTGAAACCTTCCATTAAAAGTGGTATACTGTCCTGGATGATTCCCTCGTGGACGCGCGGGCCCTGCCCGGGCGTCAGAAAGGCAGGTATCTTATGGCCGGCAGCAGGAAACAAACCAACAAGCCGCTCATTGCCGGGGTCGCCGCCGGCGCCTTTACCGCGGCACTTTACGCGGCCATTTTCGGATTTGGAAAACCCATCCATCTGTTGATCGGCATTCCCCTTGCCCTTCTGGTGGGCTGGGCCGCCTCCGTCATGGCAAAGCCCCTGGACACCCGCAAAAAGGCTCCGGAGCAGGTCAAGGAACCCATCCCCATTACCGGCAACGCCTACGCGGACGAAATGATCAGCCGCGGCCAGCAGCTGATGAAGCAGATCCGCGAGGAGAACGACCAGATCCCCGACATTCATCTGACGGAAAAGATCAACGAGATGGACGAGGTGATGGACAAGATCTTCCGGGCCGTGGCGGAGCAGCCCGGCAAGGCGCCCCAGATCCGCAAGTCCATGGAGTACTATCTGCCCACCACCCTGAAGATGCTCTCCGGGTATCGGGTCATGGACGAGCGGAAGCTGACCGGGAGCGAGGCGGACAAGACGCGCAAGCAGATCCACGAGGCCATGAACGTGGTGGTCACCGCCTTCCGCCGCCAGCTGGACACCATGTACCAGAGCGACGTCCTGGACGTGTCCACGGATGTGGAGGTCATGGAAACCCTCCTGAAGCAGGATGGCCTGCTGGAAAACGTCATCCGCAGCGCCCCCACCGTGGAAGAGCCCGCCGCATCCCCATCACAGGTCTCCTTTGGCGAGCAGGCGGCCGCGGCCGCTGCCCGCAAGCAGGAGATCGCCGCCACCGTCCAGGAGCCTGTCGCTTCCCGCAAGCAGGAGAGCGCGCCCACCGTCCAGGAACCCGCCGCTTCCCCCGCGCAGGTCTCCTTTGGCGGACAGGCGGCCGCGGCTGCGGCGCGCAAGCAGGAGGAAGGCTAAAATCGTTTTCTATGAATCCATAAGAGGAGGAGAACAGATATGAGCGAAAACCAGAACATTCCCCAGGAAGAGCACAAGGTTCCCACGCTGACCCTGACCCCCCAGGCCACCGAGGCCCAGGCCATGGAGAACGCCATGGCCGCCCTGGAGGCGCTCAACAACGCCCCCCAGCCCGCCGCGCCCGACGCACGGGAAGCCATCGCCGCCCAGCTGGAGGACGGCCTGACCGAGGAAGACCTGCAGGCGATCAACGACTTTGCCAGCCAGATCGATCTGACCAACCCCGATCATGTCATGATGTACGGCGCGGACGCCCAGAAAAAGATCTCTTCCTTCTCTGACAGCGTTCTGGCCAACGTCAAGACCGACAACACCGGTGACGTCGGAGACATGCTGACCAAGCTTATCAGCGAGCTGAAGGGCTTTGAGACCGCCGCCGAAAAACCCACGGGGCTGCGCGGGCTTTTCTACAACGCCAAGAATCACCTGGCCACTGTGCAGGCCAAATATGACGATGTCTCCGTCAACGTGGAGAAGATCGCTTCCAGCCTCGAGCAGCACCAGGTGCAGCTGCTCAAGGACGTGGCCATGTTCAACCGCATGTATGACATGAACCTGGACTACTTCCATGAGCTGACCATGTACATCATTGCCGGTGAAAAGCGCCTGAAGGAAGTCCGCGAAACGGATCTGAAGGCCCTGCAGGACGCCGCCAAAGCCAGCGGAGACCCGATGGACGCCCAGAAGGCCCAGGACCTTTCCGCCCAGTGCGACCGGTTTGAAAAGAAGCTGTACGACCTGAAGCTGACAAGGCAGATCTCCCTCCAGATGGCGCCGCAGATCCGTCTGCTGCAGAACAACAACGCCCTGCTGGTGGAAAGGATCCAGTCCACCCTGGTCAACACCCTGCCCCTTTGGAAGAACCAGATGGTCCTGGCGCTGGGCCTGGAGCATTCCAAGCAGGCTATGCATGCCCAGAAGGCCGTGACCGACATGACCAACGAGCTGCTCAAGAAGAACGCTGAGACCCTCAAGCAGGGCACCCTGGAAACCGCCCGCGAATCCGAGAGGGGCATCGTGGATCTGGAGACCCTGATCTCCACCAACCAGAGCCTGATCGACACCATCAACGAGGTCATGCAGATCCAGAAGGAAGGCCGTCAGAAACGCATCGAGGCCGAAAAGACCCTTGCCCAGATGGAACAGAACCTGAAGGAGAAGCTGCTGAGCATGTAACCCTCCTTCCGCAGCCAACCGCGGACAAGGCACAGCCGGGGCCGACAGCATGCGGCCCCGGTTTTTCCTGACGGCCCGCGCGGGGATTTTTGTCCATTCCGTTTGGAGGGAAAAAGCTTGGATACCACTGTTACAGTTACCTATTTTCATCACGCGGGGTTCACGGTCGCCCTTCAGGATACGCTCCTGGTATTCGACTACTGGCGGGGGGAGAACGAGGAGCTGAAGGGCCAGGAGATCCGTCCGGACGACCTGAAAGGGTACCGGCATGTTCTCGTCTTTGTCACCAGTGACCGCCCGGACCATTTTGATCCGGTGATCTACACCTGGGAAAATGCCTCCGTCAACATTACCTATCTGGCCCCGGGAAACTGTCCGAAGATCAAAAAGGGCAAGCGCATGAACGTGGGAGACGACCTGAAGATCGGCGAGTGCCGCATCCGGGTCTTTTCCTCCAGCGACCGGGGGGTCTCCTACCTGGTGGAGGCGGGCGGCCTGAGGGTGTTCCACGCGGGCACGCTCAATTTGTGGCACTGGCGGGAGGAAAGCCCCCTTTCCGACATCATCCGGGCCGAAAACGACTTCTATGAGGCCATGGCGCCCCTGGAAAAGGAGCACATCGACGTGGCCATGTTCCCCCTGGACCCCCGCATGGGCGGACTGTTTGACGCCGGGGCCAATCATTTTGTCATGTCCGTCAAGCCCAGGGTCTTTATCCCCATGCACTGGCACGGCCGCAAGGAAGTGGCCCTGGACTATGCCCGCCGGGGCCGGACCCGGTATACCGAAATCTTCGCCCTGACCCTTCCGAGGGAACAGGCGGAGATCCGCTTTGGCGACACCTCCCTGACCTGGAAGATCCTGCCCCCGCCGCCCCCGGTCAACGAGGTCAAATTGGACAGCCTCAATCAGGACGATCCATTCGCCGAAAGCGATCTGCCCGTTCAGCTGGAGGCCGCCGCGGCCTCTCCCGCGCCGGAGCCGTCCTCCGGCGTCCCCCTTTCCCCTGCGGGATCCCCCGCCGACACGTCCGAAGACGCCCTATCGCATCGAACGGACGAACAAACTAAGACAGGAGCGGTTTTATGAGTCAGGAACCGATGGATCTGGATCTGATCGAAATGGAAGACGACAACGGCGGAACCGTCACGCTGCGGGTCGAAAAGTACTTTTTCTACAACGGCGACGAATACGTCCTGCTGAGCGACGACATCGACGGCACCCTGGAGGAAAGCCGGGTCAGCCGCTATGTCATGCGTGTGCAGCCCCTGCCCGAGGAGGGCGAGGACATGGAGGAATTTGTGCCCGTGGACCCCGCCATCGAAGAGCGTCTGATCCACGCCGCCTCCGTCACCTTCCGCGGGGACACGGAGGACGAGGAAGAGGAATAAGTGAACGAAACGCTTCAGCGCAAAATCGCCCTGCTCCCGGACAGTCCGGGCTGTTATATGATGAAGGAAAACGGCCGCATCATTTACGTAGGCAAGGCCGTCAACCTGAAAAACCGGGTGCGCAGCTATTTTTACGCAAAGGATCACACCCCCAAAGTTGCCGCCATGGTCCGGCGCATCGATGATTTTGACATTCTTCTGTGCCGGACGAACCTGGAAGCGCTGATCCTGGAGTGCAACCTGATCAAGCTTCACCGTCCTTATTACAACATCCTCCTCAAGGATGACAAGCAGTATCCCTATATCCGCGTCGATCTGAACGACCCCTTCCCCAAGGCGGAAATCAGCCGCCGGATGGAAAAGGACGGGGCCCGCTATTTTGGGCCCTATATCGGCGCCGGGGCCGTACGGGACGTGCTGGAAACGGTCCGGAAGCTTTTTCCCCTGCGGACCTGCAATCTCACCTTTCCTTTGAAAAAAAAGCAGCGGCCCTGCATCAACTACGAGATCGGACGGTGTCTTGGCCCCTGCGGGGAAAAGTGCACCCCGGAAAAGTACCGTCAGACCGTGGAACGGGTCCTGGCCTTCCTGGGCGGCAGCGACCGGGAGATCCTGGACGCCCTCAAAAGCGAGATGAACGCCGCCGCGGCCGCCTACCGTTACGAGCACGCCGCCGTGCTCCGGGACAAGATCCGGGACATCGAAGGAATGATGCAGCGCCAGCAGGCCCTGCAGACCCGGAACGCGGAGCAGGACGTCATCGCCCTGTTTCAGGACGATCTGGATGCCATGGTCCAGG
The DNA here is from genome assembly GCA_946408995.1 of uncultured Clostridia bacterium. Lineage (GTDB taxonomy): Bacteria > Bacillota > Clostridia > Christensenellales > Aristaeellaceae > RUG756. The sequence goes on from CAMJUL010000043.1 coordinate 4,778, forward strand.
TCCTTCTGATCCGCGGCGGCAAAATGGTGGGCGGAAACGCCTTTTCCCTGCCCGGGGAAGGGAAGGAAGACCCCGCGGAATTGCTTTTCGACTTCCTTCTGCAGTACTACGACACGCGCAGGCCCGCCCGGGAGATCCTCCTTCAGGCCCTTCCGGAGGAGATCCGGCCGGATCTGGAAAGCTGGCTGAGGGAAAAACGCGGCGGCGCCGTGGATCTGAACGTTCCTCAGCGGGGCGAAAAGCGCGCCCTGGTGCTGATGAGCGAGAAAAACGCCCGGGACGCCCTGGAAAAGCAAAACGCCCAGAAGCAGATCCGTTACCAGCGGACCGTCGGGGCCTGCAAGGACCTGGCCGAGGCCATCGGCATGGAGGGCTATCCCCGCAGGATCGAGGGCTACGACATTTCAAACACCCAGGGCATGCTCTCGGTGGCCAGCATGGTGGTCTTCATCGACGGGGATCCCGCAAAGAAGGAATACCGCCATTACCGCATCAAGACCGTCGAAGGGGCCAACGATTTCGCCTCCCTCAACGAGGTGCTCCTGCGCCGGTTCAAACGGGCCATGAGCGATGATCCCAATGAAAGATGGCCCATGCCGGACCTGGTCCTCATTGACGGTGGTCCGGAGCAGCTGGCCTTTGCGAGGGAAGCCATGCTTTCCACCGGCGCGGACGTACCCATGTTCGGCCTGGCCAAAAAAAGAGAGGAGATCTTTCTCCCGGGCCGGGACGAGCCCATCCTGCTGGACCACCACACCCCCGCCCTGCACCTGATACAGCGGGTGCGGGACGAAAGCCACCGGTACGCCATCACCTTTCACCGTTCCCTGCGCTCATCCGCCTCCACCCACTCCCGTCTGGAGGACATTCCTGGCATTGGACCCGAGCGCAGAAAGGCCCTGCTGAGCCATTTCGGTTCCATCAAAGCCATCTCCGCCGCGCAGGAGGAGGACCTTCTCAAGGTGCGCGGAATGAACCGTGCCGCGGCCAGACAGGTTTTTGTCCATTTCCACCCCCCGCAGGGATCCTGACGGATCCCTGCCTTTTTTGTTGTTCCCGGGACGACCATTTTCTGCATCCCAATTCGTGTTTCTTTCTTGACTTTCCTTTTTGAATCGTTTACAATGTTTCCAGCGGCTGGCGAAGTCCTCCGCAGAGGGCTCTGGCTGTTTTCAGATACATGATTTAGGGCTTTTGATGGCGGGTTCCCGCACTAACATAAAAGCGGCAATCTTATTGATTGTGACAGGTTTCGTAATTGATTGTTGCGCTGCTTTAATGCTTCTTCTGTCCGCGATCGCACGGGCGGCATCCCCTTGAGCAGCAGTATCGGAATACAGCGGCCGTACGGAAACGGGTTGTTTTCGTGCGGTTTTCAGCATGCTCAAAACCGAAATCGTACTTGACAATCGCTCAGGAAAGGAGGAATCAGCATTGAACGCATTATGGCTCATCCCTGCAGTCCTGCTCAGCCTTGTCATCGGCGCCTGCATCGGGTATATATACAGGAAGAATGAGGCGGAAAAGAAAATCGGGCGGACCGAACAGTACGCCCAGCGTCTCCTGGATGACGCTACCCGTAAGGCAGATGAACAGAAAAAGGAAATGATCCTGGCTGCCAAGGAAGAGGTCCTGCATCTCAAGAACGAAGCGGACAAGGAAATCCGTGCCCGCCGCGCCGAACAGCAGCGCACGGAGCGCCGCCTTGTTCAGCGGGAAGAGACCCTGGACAAAAAGGAAGACTCCCTGGACAAAAAGCGCGACGCCCTTCAGACCCGGGAGGACAACCTGGACAAAAAAGCGGAAGAGATCCAAAAGAGCCTGGACGAGGCCAATCAGCTCCGGGACAAGCAGCAGAGCGAGCTGGAGCGCATCGCGACCCTGACCCATGACGAAGCGCGGCAGATGGTCATCAGCCGGGTCCAGAAAGAGGCCTACCACGACGCCGCCGCCACTGTCCGGGAGATCGAAAGCAAAGCCAAGGACGAGGGGGAAAAGAAGGCCCGCAACATCATCGCCCTCGCCATCCAGAAATGCGCCGCCGACCACGTGGCCGAGACCACGGTCTCTGTCATCAACCTGCCCAACGATGACATGAAGGGCCGCATCATCGGCCGTGAGGGCCGCAACATCCGCGCCCTGGAGACCGCCACCGGCGTAGACCTGATCATCGACGATACTCCGGAGGCCGTCATCGTCTCCGCCTTTGACCCTGTCCGGAGGGAGATCGCCCGCATCGCCATCGAAAAGCTGATCATGGACGGACGCATCCATCCGGCCCGCATCGAGGAGTGTGTGGAAAAGGCCCGCAAGGAAGTGGAAAACCAGATCCGCGAAGCCGGTGAGCAGGCCATCTTCGAAACCGGTCAGCACGGCATCCATCCGGAGCTCGTCAAACTGCTGGGCCGTCTGAAATACCGCACCAGCTACGGCCAGAACGTGCTTAAGCATTCCATCGAGGTCTCCCACCTGGCCGGCCTTATGGCTTCCGAACTGGGCGCGGACGTGCAGCTTGCCAAGCGCGCCGGTTTGCTCCACGACATCGGCAAGGCTGTGGACCACGAGCAGGAAGGCACCCACGTTTCCCTCGGCGGCGAGCTCGCCCGGAAATACGGCGAGAACAACGACGTCATTCACGCCATTCTGGCCCATCACAACGATGTGGAACCCCAGACCGTGGAGGCCGTTCTGGTCCAGGCCGCGGATGCCATCAGCGCCGCGCGCCCCGGCGCCCGCAGGGAAAGCCTGGAAAACTACATCAAGCGCCTGACCAAGCTGGAGGAGATCGCCACCTCCTTCCAGGGGGTCGACAAGTGCTACGCCATCCAGAGCGGCCGCGAGGTGCGCATCATGGTGAAGCCCGAGGACGTGACCGACGACGGCACCAAAATCCTTGCCAAGGAAATTGCCAGACGCATCGAGAAGGAAATGGAATATCCCGGCCAGATCCGCGTCAACGTCATCCGCGAGACCCGTTCCGTCGACTACGCCAAATAAAGCGCGTTCATATCCTTTCCCCGGCCCCATCGGCCGGGGGTTTTTTTTTGCTGTTTTCCGTCTGTGGGGTTGACAGGAATCCTCCACCCTGGTATTATATGAATAGTCATTCATATGAATGTGTGCTCATTTGATCACGACTGAAAGGAGGCCCGTCCATGACCGTTCCGCACGATCACCGGGCGCTGCTCGAGAGGGTAGCCCTTCTTTCCCCGGGGGACGAGAGGATCTGCGATCTCGCGGACCTGTTCAAGATCTTTGGGGACACCACGCGCATGCGCATCCTCTATGCCCTGTGGGAGAGTGAAATGTGCGTATGCGCCCTGGCGGAGTACCTGGGGATGACCCAGAGCGCCGTCAGCCATCAGCTGAAGGTGCTCCGGGAGAACAACCTGGTGGGCACCCGCAGGGAGGGAAAAACCGTTTTCTATTATCTTGCCGATGATCATGTCCGCACCATCATTGCCCAGGGATGGGACCATCTGACCGAAGAAAGGAAGGAAAACCCATGAGAAAGGTGTTTAAGATCGAAGTGGACTGCGCCAACTGTGCCCGCAAGGTGGAGGAGGCCCTCAGCAAAATCGACGGCGTACAGGAAGTCCGGGTCAATTTCATGACCCAGAAAATGACCCTGACCGCCGATGACGCCCGATTTGACGCGATCCTGAAGGAATGCGCCCAGGCTGGCCGGCGGGTCGAGAAGGACTTTTGCATCCTCGGCTGATTTTATACCTGTCGTCCCCTTTCCGAAAGCGGCAGAATGGCATCTGGAGGCGCTTTATGACAAAGAAGCAAAAAAGAAACCTGGTCCGTATCGGCATTGCCCTGGGGCTTTTCCTTGTGTGTCTTGTCCTGCCCCTGGAAAAGTCCTCACCTCTCCGTCTGTGCTGTTTCCTTGTGCCCTATCTGCTGTGCGGCTGGGATGTGCTGTGGAATGCTGCCGTCAACATTGCCCACGGACAGGTCTTTGACGAGAAATTCCTGATGGCCGTGGCCTCTCTGGGCTCCCTGGCCCTTGGGGAATACACCGAGGCTGTAGCCGTCATGCTCTTCTACCAGGTCGGGGAAGCCTTCCAATCCTTCGCCGTGGGCCGCAGCCGCCAGAGCATCGCCGCCCTGATGGACATCCGGCCGGACACGGCAGTGGTATTGCGGGACGGCCGGGAGACGGAAGTGGATCCGGAGGAAGTGGCGGTCGGAGAGACCCTGCTGGTCCGTCCCGGGGAAAGGATCCCCCTGGACGGAGAGGTCATCGAGGGGCGCTCCAGCGTGGACACGGCTGCCCTGACCGGGGAAAGCATGCCCCGGGACGTTTCCGTCAGCGACCAGGTGCTGAGCGGTTCCATCAACCTCAGCGGGGTGCTCAAGGTTAAAACCTCCTCCCTGGCCAGCGAAAGCACCGTTGCCCGCATCCTGGAGATGGTGGAGAACGCCACGGACCGGAAGGCCCCTGTCGAAACCTTCATCTCCCGTTTTTCCAAGGTCTACACGCCGGCGGTGGTGCTCATTGCCGTCCTCCTTGCCCTGGTGCCGCCCTTGGTCACAGGAGGCAGTTTTCCCGAATGGGTGCGGCGCGCCCTGACGTTTCTCGTGGTATCCTGCCCCTGCGCGCTGCTGGTCTCCGTCCCGCTGAGCTTTTTCGGCGGCATTGGCGGCGCCTCTTCCAAAGGCATCCTGATCAAGGGCGCCGGCTACATGGAGACCTTGGCCAAGGCCCGCACCTGCGTTTTTGACAAAACGGGCACCCTGACCCGGGGCACCTTTGAAGTCACCGACGTCCATCCGGAGGCCGTGACCACCGCCGAGCTCATTGACATCGCCGCCCTGGCGGAGGCCCATTCCACCCATCCCATCGCGGCCTCCATCCTGCGGGCCCACGCGGGGCACATCGACCGAAAGCGGATCAGCGCGGTGGAGGAGATCAGCGGCATGGGCATCCGGGCCGTCATCGACGGACGGGAGATCCTGGCGGGCAGCAGCCGCCTGATGGACGAAAAGCACATCCCCTGGAAAAAGTGCCCAGAGGACCACGGCACCATCATCCACATTTCCGACAGCGGGAGGTACCTTGGACACATCATCATCAGCGACAGCCTGAAGCCCAACGCCGCCCGGGCGATGGAGCGCCTGCGCGGCCTTGGGATCCGGAAGATCGTCGTCCTGACCGGGGATTCGGCCTCCGCCGCCGAACACGCCCTGAAGGGGCTGCCCGTGGACCGCATCCTGCCGGAGCTCCTTCCCCAGGACAAGGTCGCCCAGGTCCAGGCCCTCGGCGCGTCGGACCGTCCGGTCCTGTTCGCCGGAGACGGCATCAACGACGCCCCCGTACTGGTCCAGTCCGATGTCGGCGTCGCCATGGGCGCCCTTGGCAGCGACGCGGCCATTGAAGCCGCCGATGTGGTGCTGATGGACGACCGCCTTGAGAAGCTTCCGGACGCGGTCTGCATTGCCCGGAAGACGATGCGGATCGTATGGCAGAACATCGTCTTTTCCCTGGCGGTCAAGGCCGTCATCCTGATCCTGGGCGCCCTGGGGATCACCGGCATGGGGCACGCGGTCTTCGCGGACGTCGGGGTCCTGTGTCTGGTCATTCTCAACGCCATGCGCTGCCTGCATGTCCGCACGGAATGACCCGGGACCCTGCTCCCCCAACGCAAAAGGGCTCTGTCCTCTCCTTTGGTTTCGTATAAAACGGCACGGGATCCCATCCGCCCGATGGGATCCCGTGCCGTTTCCATTTCTCAAAGCGTCCGGGGATGTACCCGCGTTTCCCTTCTCAGCCCCGTCCTTGCGGCAGGCTGGCCGCCGCGATGCTTTGCCCCACCCTGCGGATCTTCTCATCCGGCAGATGCAGCCGGATACGCGCTGCCAGGGCGGGATATTCCCTGTCCAGCACCTCCCGGGCCTTGTCCAGCAGCACGCTTCCCCCTTCCCCGGAGGTAACGCGCCCAAGGACCAGCACATGCCGAATCTCGATAAAGCGGGCATACCAGGCCAGGGCGTAGCCCAGGCATACGCCGATGGTCTCAAAGACCTGCCGCGCCCGCGGATCCCCCGCCGCCATCAGCGACTGCACCTGTGTCAGCCGTTGGGCAGGGGACGAGCCTTCCTCCAGCGCGATGCCCGCCTTCTTTGCCAGACGGATCACCCCGTCCTGGCTGAAATACTGGACCCCCGTTCCAACGTCCCCGCTCCATTCGTCCCGGGCGGAGAAACGGTTGGCGTCCACCGGCACAAAAGCCAGCTCTGTCAGCCAGCCCCGCAGGCGGAAGGCCCCGTCCACGAACCCGCCGGCTTGACTGGTCCCCATGGCAATCCCCAGGACATTGCCCTCCCCCAGGCTCATCGCCCCCGCCAGGGCGGTCACGTCCCCGTCGTTGGCCACCGTCAGCGGGATATCCTCCCCCAGGGCCCGGGCGGCGTTCCGGTAGATCGGGGCCACCTCCGTCTCATACAGCTCCGGCGGGATCTTCCTGAACAGGCTGGAATCCCTGGCCGGCTCGTTGTCGATAAAGATGCCTGCCGAGGACACGCCGACAGCGTCCACCCTGGGCAGGTGGGCCGCCGCGCTGCGGAAAGCCTCCAGGATCCCCCGGAAATGGTATTGGGGATTGCTTTCCTCCTTGGGATTCCAGACCACTTCCTCACTGTAGACGGCTTTCCCGTCCACCACGGCGGAGACCTTCCTGTCGCTTCCGCCGGCGTCAAAGCCGATGCGGCACCCCTCCAGGTGTCCCCCGACGTTTTCCGCCCGGTCCCTATAGACCTTGAGGCGCTCCGGATCTTCTTCCCACCTTACCTCAAAGGGATGTCTGTAGGTACGGCCCATGAACCCGGCGTCGAAGGCCCGCGCGCCCCCCTCCCTGTAGGCGTCCCGGAGGGCGGCGTACAGCGCCCCGGACCCGGCGACGGTGATCTCCCAGCCGCCCCTCAGCCACAAAAGGGTTTTGACCAAACGTTCCGCAAGGAACAGGACCTTCCCGTCCTCTGCCGGCACCGCCGGAAGGGGGAGGACCACATGGTCGCAGCATCCGTGATCCCGCAGGATCCGCACCACCGCCTGCCTCCCGCTCTCCCGGTATTTCGTTTCGCAGTCGTCCATCCAGAGGGAAAGGGGAACAAACCCCGGCTCCAGGGCCGCCTTGACCCGCATCCTCTCCCGGATCCTCTCACCGCTTCTGTCCGTCCGCCCCTGATCCATCTTTTTAATCCTTTCCGCCATTGTTTTCCCCTGCCCGGTACACCCTGCGGCCGCGGACGTAAGTCTCCACTACCCGCATATCCCGGTCCATCAGCACGATGTCCGCGTCCTTTCCGACCTTCAGGCTTCCCTTTTCCCGGTCTGCCCGGATGGCCCGCGCGGGGACCAAAGAGGCCGCCCGTACCGCTTCCCAGACCGGGACAGAGGCGTAATCCCGCAGGTTGCGCACTGCCTCGTTCATTCTCAGGACACTGCCTGCGATGGTGCCGTCCGGGAGGCGGCACTGGATGCCCCGAAGGGAAAAGGCCCGCCCGCCCAGGGTGTATTCCCCGTCCGGAAGGCCGCCTGCGGGAAGGCAGTCCGTGATCAGGCACAGCCTGTCCCCCTTGGCCTTCATGAGCAGCGGAAACAGGGCGGGATGGACATGAAACGTATCGGCGATCAATTCCGTATAGGCGTCCGAGCAAAGCGCGGCGCCCACCGTCCCGGGCTCCCGATGATGCATGGGCGACATGGCGTTGAAGGTGTGGGTAAAATGATCCACGCCCAGCCCCAGCGCCTCCATACAGGTTTTGAAATCCGCCGCCGTATGGCCGATGGACAGCACAATGCCGCTTTCCCGGAGGATCTTCCGGGCAAAGGCGGCGGCCCCCGGCCTCTCCGGTGCATAGGTCATCACCCGAAGAATATCCCGGTATGGAAGCACCCGGTCCGCGTCGGGGGGAAGGATGGCGCCCCCGTCCTGGGCGCCCTTTTTTTCCGGACTGATGAAGGGCCCTTCCGCATGGCCCCCCAGGATCTGGGCGCCGTTGAAATCCGCCCGCTCGCTCTCGGTCTTGAGAAGCCTGAGATGGTCGAACACCTTTTCCAGCTGCGCCCAGGGAAGGGTCATGGTGGTGGGCAGGAAGGCGGTCACGCCGTTTTTGACCAGCTCCGCCGCCATCGTACGGATGCCTTCCATCTCCCCGTCGGACACGTCTATGCCCATGTACCCGTGGACGTGCAGGTCCACAAAGCCCGGACTGACATATGCCCCCGACGCGTCTATGACCTCCTCCGCCCCGGCCAAAGCTTCCTCCCGGCTGCACAGCGCCCGGATCTTCCGGTCAAACAGCAGCGCGAGGTTCCGGAATTCCCCGTTTTCCAGCAGGACTTTCCCGTTTATGATTGCCTTCATCGGCCAAAGCCCTCCTCCATCCATCATCTTGCTTCTATTATAGCCAGTCCCCGTTCCCTTTGCAAGGCGCTGCGCCGCCGCCCCTTCCCGCCTCTTTACAGTTCGTTCATCGCCTATTCATTTTGTTGTTTTATAATCAATCCATTCCCGCTGAAAGGAGGAAGGCGTTCATGGTCCCGCCCGTTCCGCGTTTCGGTCCCGCCGCGCGCGCTTTTTCCCGTCGCTTCTCAAAGGCCGCGCTTTTTTCCCTGACGGCGGCTTTTTTTCTTTTCCTGCCTTTTTTAGCCCGTTCCGAAGGCGTCGTCCGGGCGCTCCTGGTCAGCTGCGACCGTTTTGTGAACTATGCGTCCACCTCTCCGGCAGCGGCGGAAAACGTCCGGATGCTTTCCGCCGCCCTTGAAAACGATGCCCGGGGCTATGCCCTGATCCAACAGGAGATCGACAGCCTTTCCCGGCCGGAGGACCTGGAACGGGCCCTTCGGCAGGCCTTTGAGGGCGCGGACAGCGGCGATATCTCGCTGTTTTATATTTCCACCCACGGGCTTTATCCCCAGGGCGCTCCCCTGGACGCGTGCAGCCTGGTCCTTTCGGACGGGGAAAACGAGACCCAGGTCACCGCCCCGGTCCTCAAGGAGCTGCTGGACGCGGTCCCCGGGAAAAAGCTTTTGATCCTGGACCTGTGCCATTCCGGCGCTTTTATCGGAAAGGGAATGAACCGGACCGATCTGGGATATGGCGTTTTTGCCGATCCTACCTATCGGGTGCTCTGTTCCTCCGGCGGAAGCGAGGAAAGCTGGTACTGGCATTCCGAGGATGACGACGACCCCGGCATCCAGCACGGCGCCAGCTACTTTGCAAGTGTCCTGTCCCGCCTCTTTTCCCCGGGGCTCTCCCCCGCTGATGACAACCGGGACGGTCTGGTCACCCTGAACGAGGCCTACCGTTTTCTCTGCGGCCATTATTCGGCCTCCACGCCGCAATTGTATCCCCTTGAATGCGAGGACACGGTTTTGTTCGAATCCGGCGCCGGCCCGGCGCCCGAAGGGGAGGCTGTCCGGCTGCTGCAATTGGAAACCAGCGTGATCACCTCCCGCTCCCCGTATCTGCGCTTTTCCTTTCTGCAGACAAAGAACGCCACCGTGTATTACCAGCTGATCTACCGCACCGAGGGCGCCTGGGATTTTCAGAACGTGCAGATGATTAGTGACTGGGACGTCTCCACCGACGCGGGGACCCCGGGCCTGAAGGAAAGAAGCCTGACCGTCAACGGCATCACCGAGGAAAGCTACGGCTATGTCATGCTGGCCATGATCACCCGGGACTCCGGACATCCCGTCCTTCAGGCCTCGGCCCTGATCTGCGTTCAGCCCGAGGACGGCTCCCTTTCCCTGTTCTGCCAGGTCTCCCCGTTCTTTGACACGGCCGCGGGACAGGAGGAAAGCATCGTTATCCGCCATGACCGCCCCTGTTCCCTCTCCGTCGCTGTATTGGACGAGGACGGGGAGGCCGTGCGGCATCTGAGCTTTCGCGCTCCCAGCCGGCCCCAGAGCTTCCAGGGCAGCACCTTCGCCTGGGACGGCCGCGACGCCTCCGGAGAGAGATGTCCGCCGGGCCTCTATCAGGTCCGCGTCACCGCTTACTGCGGCAGCACGGTCCGTTCGGCCCTCTCCCCCTGGTTTGAACTGCGTACGCAGGACCCCGCGGAGACGCCCGTCCCCTGAGGGCGTCCTCGCCCGCCCAGGACAAGCCCTGTCCAGCCCTCCCTGCGCCTCCATATAAAAAACCTGTTCCCGGCGCCCCTGTTCAGAGGCCTTGCACGGGAACAGGTTTTTTTTCGGGTTTATTCCCCCAGATAGGCTTTCCGGACCGCGTCATCCTGGAGCAGGTCCCCGGCCTCGCCGGACATGGTGATGCGCCCCGTTTCCAGCACATAGGCCCTGTCCGCGATGGACAGCGCCATCTGGGCGTTCTGCTCCACCAGGAGAATGGTGGCCCCGGCAGCGTGGAGCTCCCGGATGATCTCAAAGATCTGCTCCACCAGGATGGGAGCCAGGCCCATGGAGGGCTCGTCCAGCATGATCAGCTTGGGCCGCGACATCATGGCCCGCCCCATGGCCAGCATCTGCTGTTCACCGCCGGAGAGGGTCCCGGCGATCTGCTTTTCCCGCTCCTTCAGGCGCGGAAAATGGTCAAACACGTTTTGCATGCTGCCCTCAAGGTCCCCCTGGGCCCGGGTAAAGCCGCCCATTTCCAGGTTTTCACGCACCGTCATCTGCTGGAAGATCCGTCTTCCCTCCGGGCAGAGCACCATTCCCTTGCCCGCCATCTGATGGGCGGCGTTCTTTGTCACGTTTTCCCCGTTGAAAACGACCTGTCCGCTTCTTGGATGCAGGAGGCCGCAGACCGTGTTGAGCGTGGTGGATTTGCCGGCGCCGTTGGCACCGATCAGGGTCACGATCTCCCCCTCGTTGACCTCAAAGGAAATGCCCTTGATGGCATGGATGTTTCCGTAAAACACGTGCAGATCCGTGACGGACAAAAGGCTCATTCCCCCGCCCCCTTCTGTTTGCCCAGGTAGGCTTCCACCACCACGGGATTGTTCTGGATCTCCTCGGCGGTCCCTTTGGCGATGATCTGGCCGAAATTCAGCACGCAGATGCCCTCGCAGATGCCCATCACCAGGCGCATGTCGTGCTCGATCAGCATGATCGCGATCTGGAATTGGTCCCGGATGCGGATGATGGTATCCATCAGCTCTTCCGTCTCATGGGGATTCATGCCCGCCGCGGGCTCGTCCAGAAGCAGCAGCTTGGGCTCCGTCGCCAGGGCCCGAAGGATCTCCAGGCGGCGCTGAGCTCCGTAGGGCAGGCTTCCGGATACCGCGTCCGCCTGATCCTGCATGTTGAAAATGCGCAGCAGCTCCATCGCCCTCTCGTGCTGCTGCCGCTCCTTTTTCCAGTAGCCGGGCAGCCGCAGGATGCCGCTGACCATGCCGTACTGGATCTTGTTGTGAAGGCCGATGCGCACGTTCTCTTCCACCGTCATTTTGTCAAACAGCCGGATGTTCTGGAAGGTGCGGGCCACCCCCAGGCGGGCGGTGTGGGTCACGTCCAGGCCCTTGGTATCATGTCCGTCCAGCAGCACGGTGCCCTGCGTCGGTTCATAGACCTTGGTCAGAAGGTTGAACACCGTGGTTTTCCCGGCGCCGTTGGGCCCGATCAGGCCGGCGATCTCCGTCGGCCCGACCGTCAGGTTGAAGTCGTCCACCGCCTTCAGCCCTCCGAACTGGATCCCCAGGTGCCTGGCCTCCAGCACCGGCCGCTTTCCCAAGTCTCTGGCCGGCACGATGGCGTCGCTGGGAAAGGGCACCATTACCGTTTCCGAATGGCGTTTCACTGACTGCGTCATGGACGAGCCTCCTTCTTTCCGGTCTTCCTGTTCCTGCGGTCCGAGATCCGCCCGCTGACCATGCGGAACCAGCCTTTGATCACCGGATTGTTGGTGGCCAGCATCACCAGGATCAGGACAATGGCGTATATCAGCATGCGGTATTCACTGAAGGACCGCAGCATTTCCGGCAGAATGGTCAGCGTGGTGGCGGAGATGATGCTGCCCCAGATATTGCCGATGCCCCCCAGCACCACGTACACCAGGACCTCGATGGACTTGTTGTACTCAAAGAAGGTGGCCTGCAGGGAGGACTGGTTCAGCCCGTAAAGCGCCCCGGCCAGTCCCGCGAGGGCGGACCCGGTCACAAAGGCCATCAGCTTGTACTTGGTCACCCGAAGGCCCATGGCCTCCGCTGCGATGCGGTTGTCCCGGATGGCACGGATGGCCCTGCCGGACCGGCTGTTGTTCAGGTTCAGGACGATGAGCAGCGTCAGCATCACCAGGATAAAGCCGATGACGAAGGTGGCGTCCTGGGGCATACGGGACGCCCCCTGGGCGCCTTTGATGATGTCCTTGCCCGGAAGCTTCGGCGTGCCGCTGCCGATTTTAAGCGCCATGGCCAGGGACCCGGTATCCGTATCCACGGTGACATACAGAAGCCTTAACACGTTGGAGATGATTTGCCCGAAGGCCAGGGTCACAATGGCCAGGTAGTCCCCCTTGAGGCGGAGCACCGGAATGCCGATCAGGAAACCGCCGATGCCGGCCACCAGGACCGCCGAAAGCGCCGCGATCACGAAGCGGAGCTCCCCGGATTCCATTCCCATGCCGCGTTTGAGCCAGCTTCCGACGATGATGGCGGAAAAGGCCCCCAGGCTCATAAAGCCCGCGTGCCCCAGGGAGAGCTCGCCGGAGATGCCCACCACCAGGTTCAGGGAAACCGCCATGATGATCCAGGCGCAAATGTTGACCAACTGTCCCTTGAGGGTGGAGGTCATCCAGGACCAGTCGTTGACGATGGCCAATTGACACAGGAGGAAGGCCAGCGCCGTCATCCCGAGCGTAAGGAGGGTGGTCAGCATATTCTTTGTTTTTGTGGACATGCCTGTCACCTCACACTTTCTCGCGCATGGGCTTGCCGAGCAGGCCGGTGGGCTTGGCCACCAGCATCACGATCAGCACGGCGAAGGTCAGCGCGTCCTTCAGGTCCGTAGAGACAAACGTGCCCACCAGGATCTCGATCAGGCCGATCAGGATCCCGCCGATCATGGCCCCGGGGATCGATCCGATCCCCCCGAAAACCGCGGCGGTAAAGGCCTTGATCCCCGGCATGGCTCCCGTGGTAGGCGACAGCTGCACCCCGTATACCCCCACCAGCATGGCTCCCGCCACCGCCGCCAGCGCAGAGCCGATGGCAAAGGTGATGGCAATGGTGGCGTTCACGTTGATGCCCATCAGCTGCGCCGCCCCCCGATCCTCCGAAACGGCGCGCATGGATTTGCCGATGCGGGTCTTGCCGGTAAACAGGGACAGTCCCACCATGATGGCTACGGAAACCGCCACGGACAAAAGCTTCCCGATGGAGATGTTGAACTGGCTGTCCCCGATATGCACGGTCAGGTTGCCGTAATCCAGGATCGTGAAAAACTTCGGGTTGGCGCCCCAAAGCAGCTGCGCAGCGTTCTGCAGGAAATAGCTGACGCCAATGGCGGTGATCAGCACGGCCAGGGAAGGCGCCCCGCGCAGGGGCTTGTAGGCCAGGCGCTCGATCAGCATGCCCAGGACCGTGCAGATGAACATCGCCGCGATCACCGCCAAAAGCGGCTGCCAGCCGTTGGACACCATCAGGATAAACACGGCGAATCCGCCCACCATGATTACGTCCCCATGGGCAAAATTCAGCATCTTGGCAATGCCATACACCATGGAATAGCCCAGTGCGATGATCGCGTACAGGCTTCCAAGGCTGATGCCGTTGACCAGGGCTTCAAGGAATTGTGCCATCCGGTTTCATCCCCTTATGCTTGAATACGTCCTTCCGGGCCCCTCACGGAGGGGATCCCGGTGTTTTCGCTTGTCTGATAAAAATACAGCAAGGTAATCTGCCGCGGACGGCTCCCTTGGTCCGTCCGCGGCGGGTTACCTTCTGAAACAGGCTTTTCAATTGTCCCCGGACAGGGCGGCGAAGGCCCCTCCCGTCCGGGGAATGCTTTCACGCGTCAGTCCGCGCTCACATACACGCCGTCCTTGATGACAACGGCCTTGGGGGTCTTGCTGACCGTGCCGTCCTCATTCCAGGTCATGGTGCCAGTCAGTCCCACGTATTCCATCTCCAGCAGCTGGGCCATCACCTTTTCACAGGCTTCCGCGGCAGAGGTCTCGGCGGTGATGCCGGCGTTGACGCAGGCGGTGTAGAGGATGTAGAGGCCGTCATAGGCGTCCGCGGCGAACTGATTGGGGACGATGCCGTAGGCTTCGGTGTACTTGGTCACGAAGCTCTGGGTCCGCTCGTCATCCGCGTCCGCAGCGAAGGGCGTCAGCAGGTAAACGTTTTCCGCCAGTGCGGTGTCAAAGCCCTCCAGGGTCAGGATGCCGTCCATGCCGTCCACGCCGAAGAACACAGGCGCATAATCGGCGGACTTGGCGGCGTTCATGATCATCGCGGCGGGCGTGTAGTAAATGGGGAGGAACACCAGCTCGGCGCCGGCGTTCTTCATGGAAGCCACCTGCACGGAGAAGTCGGTGTCGGCGTCAGTGAAGGTGCTTTCCGCGACCACCTGCAGTCCCTCGGCCGCAGCCTCCTCCATGAAGGTTTCATAAATGCCGGTGGAATAGGGATCGCCGTTGTTGTAAATCACGCCGACCTTGGTGGCCAAACCATGCTGAGCGATATACTGGGCGCTCAGGGTTCCCTGGGCGGGATCGGTGAAGCACACCTGGAACACCGTGTTGTCATCGCTCTCAAGCACATCCGGGGAGGAGGCGGAGGGGGTCAGCATGAGGATCCTGTCCTCGGCCGCGTAAACGCTGACGGCGATGCAGGGCGCGGTGGTGGTGGTGCCCAGGATCAGCTGGACGTTGTTGTCCTTGAGGGTGTTATAGGCGTTCACGGCCTTTTCGGTGTTGTGCTCGTCATCCTGGGTATCCAGAACAATCTGCAGGCCGCCCAGGGCGTTGATCTCCTCCGCGGCAATAATGGCGGCGTCCCGCACGGCGGCGCCGTACGCGGCGGCAGGGCCGGTGAAGGGGCCCATCACGCCGATGCGCACCGCGTCCTCGGCGAACACGGCCGTCATGGAAAGACACAGGGCCAAAGCCAGCAGAACGGAAACAAGTTTCTTCATCTCTATTTCCTCCTCTTTTCTTTGAAACCCACTCGGGATTTAAACCTTATTATAAGGACAATCCCCTTTCCCCGCAAGGCGGACTTTGTATCTCTTCTGTATTTTCATTTTTCCCGCGTCAGGGCGCCGTGTGCTTGACGGCCGGATGCAGCACTGTACCCATGTCGTCCCCGTCGAGCACCTTCAGAATGTTTTCCGGGTCGTCCAGGCCGAAGACCCTCACAAACGGGATGCGGTTCTCCGCACACAGGGAGAAAGCGGCCGCGTCCATCACCTTCAGCTCCCTGTCCATGGCTTCTTCATAGGAGATGTCACGGATCAAAACCGCGTCCTTGTCCACGTTGGGGTCCGCGGTATACACGCCGTCGACGTTCTTGGCCATCAAAATGGCGTCCGCGCCCACCTCCACGGCCCGCAGGACCACGCCCGTATCCGTGGAAAAGAACGGGTTGCCCGTTCCGCCTGCAAACAGGGTCACGGTGCCCTTTTCCATGGTCTTCCCGGCCAGGTACGGGTTCACCGTTTCGCAGATCCTGGGCATCTCAATGGCGGAGAGGACCCTGGCCCTGCAGCCCTGCCGCTCCAGCGCATCCCGCATGCACAGGCAATTGATGACGGTGCCCAGCATCCCCATCTGGTGGGCGGTCACCTCGTTCATCTCCCTGCCCTGGCGGCCCCGCCAGATGTTGCCCGCGCCGATGACCACCCCCACGGCAATGCCGCGGTCCGCGGCCCGTTTGAGAATGGAGGCGGTCCGGTCGATCATGTCATGGTCGAAGAGCTTTCCGTTTTCCCCCAGGCTTTCCCCGCTGAGCTTGATCAGGACCCGTTCGTATTTCATCTGTACCTCCGCCGTGCGGCCGCGGCAACCCAGGGGAAAAGCGCCGCTGATTTGCTTTTCCGCCCGTCTGATTATAGCACAAGCGCCGGACGTAAAAAAGCCCGCCGGCCTCTTCGGAAAGGATAAAAAACATCGGAAACACATCCGTCGCATTGCTTTTGGCCCGCTTTTGTGCTATTGTATACAGCAAATGCCGCATGCCCTGTCCGATCAGGACGTCCGGGACGTGCGGCGCGGCGAATCTGCCCGGGCCTTGGCCCGGACACCATAAACCCATCGAAAGGCAGGTACGCATCACAATGCCAGTCATGGATTACCTCGAGCGGAACGCGCAGGAATACCCGGATGAGATCGCCCTGGTGGAGCTCAACCCGGACGAGCCGGACAAGCGCCGGACCACCTGGAAGGAATTCGACCTCATCCAGCCGGACGTCAACCACCCCTACCGGCGGGAAATCACCTGGAGCGTTTTCAACGAGAAGGCCAACCGCTTCGCCAACATGCTCCTCTCCCGGGGCGTCGGCAAGGGCGACAAGGTGGCCATCCTCATGTACAACTGTCTTGAATGGCTGCCGATCTACTTTGGCATCCTCAAGACCGGCGCCATCGCCGTTCCGTTCAACTTCCGTTATGACGCGGACGAGATCCTCTACTGCGCCGAGCTTGCCCAGGTGGACGTCATCGTCTTTGGCATGGCGTTCATCGGCCGTATCGAAACCTACGCCGACCGTCTCAGCCACGGACGGCTGCTGATCTACGTGGGGGACAACTGTCCCAGCTTCGCCGAAAGCTATCGGGAACTGGTGGCGGACCATTCCAGCAAATCCCCCAACATCCCCATTACCGACGACGATTACGGCGCCATCTATTTTTCCTCCGGCACCACCGGCTTCCCCAAGGCCATCCTGCACAAACACCTTTCCCTGACCCAGGCCGCCCAGATGGAAGCCAAGCACCATCTGACCGGCAAGGACGACTGCTTCCTGTGCATCCCGCCCCTGTACCATACCGGGGCGAAGTTCCACTGGATGGGAAGCCTTGTGACCTGTTCCAGGGCCGTGCTGCTCAAGGGCACCCGTCCGGAGACCATTCTCAAGGCGGTCTCGGACGAGCACTGCACCATCGTTTGGCTGCTGGTCCCCTGGGCGCAGGACATCCTGGACGCCCTGGACCGGGGGGACCTGAAGCTCTCTGATTACAGCCTGGACCAGTGGCGCCTCATGCACATCGGCGCCCAGCCCGTCCCCCCGTCCCTGATCAAGCGCTGGATGGAATATTTCCCCAACCATCAGTACGACACCAACTACGGCCTCTCCGAATCCACCGGCCCCGGCTGCGTGCACCTTGGCATCGGGAACCTCCACAAGGTCGGCGCCATCGGCATTCCCGGCTACCGCTGGCAGTGCCGGATCGTGGATGAAAACGGCGCGGACGTCGCCAGGGGCGATGTGGGCGAATTATGCGTCAAGGGCCCGGGCGTCATGACCTGCTATTACCGCAACCCCGAGGAAACCGCCGCCTGCCTGAAGGACGGCTGGCTCTATACCGGCGATATGGCCATGCAGGACCCGGACGGCTTCATCTACCTGGTGGACCGGAAAAAGGACGTCATCGTCTCCGGCGGGGAAAACATCTATCCCGTCCAGATCGAGGACTTCATCCGCAAGAACGATAAGGTCAAGGACGTGGCGGTCATCGGCCTGCCGGACCGGCGGCTTGGGGAGAAAACCGCTGCAATCATTGAGATCAAAGAGGGCATGGACTGCACCCGTCAGGAGATCGACGATTTCTGCCTGGGCCTTCCCCGTTACAAGCGGCCCAAGGAAGTGATCTTCGCCCAGATCCCCCGGAACGCCACAGGCAAGATCGAAAAGCCCCGGCTCCGGGCCCAGTACGGTGCGGACCGCCTGGTGGCAAAGGAGACCCAGGAATGATCTTCCGGCTGCGGCCCGCTGGTCCGGACCGCGGCTTTTTCCTGTCAGGCTTTCCCCGCCCTGATCTTCAGGAGCGCCGCGCCGTTGGAATACAGGATCTTCTCCTTCTCCTCACCGGTCAGCGGCGACGCGAGCAGCCCTTCGACCGCCTCCCGCTGATCGCTCCAGGGGCTGTCCGTCCCGAAAAGCACCCGATCCGCGCCGTGCAGGCGGACCATGCGGGCGAACCCCTCGGGGGACAGAAAACCGTCCTCCCCTGCTTTCATGCTGAAGGCGGTATCCAGGTAAAGTCCCTCCATGCCCAGGTATCTTTCCGCCTCTTTCCACATCCCCCAGCCGCCCATATGGGCCAGGACCAGCTTCCTCGGGGGAAGCTTTTCCAGCATGGCCGCGATGCGGTCCGCCGAGGCGCAGTCGTTCCCCGGGAAGGAAATATCCCATCCCGCGTGAAGGACCACCGTCAGGTCCCGGTCATAGGCCGCCCTGAGAAGGCGCAGGGTCCGTTCGTCATCCACCGGGACCCCCTGGAAGACCGGATGCAGCTTGATGCCCAAAAAGCCCAGGCGCACCATTTCGTCCAGCTTTTTTTCCGCCTCCTCCGCGGCGGCATGGATGCCCCCGAAGGATATCAGCCCGCTCCCTTCGGTCCCCTCGTTCACCTCGCGGGCAAAGCGGAGGATGGAGGCGTGCTGTTCGGGCCGGGTGACCACCGGCAGCACCACGCTGAGGTTCACCGAGGCCCTGACGGCGCTTGAAGAAAGGGCCGAAAGGGTGCCGTCCAGGTACGGACGGATCCCGCCGCTCTGCGCCAGGGCGCCGACGGCCCTCGGGGCAAGCCGGTCCGGGAAAATGTGGGTGTGGAAATCAATGATCATGCTCCTTCTCCTGCCTTTGGAGCGGGGCGTTCCCGCCCCCAGCGCTCCTTTTTCGCAAACGATTATATCCGCTCCGCCCCGTTGGGGCAAGTCCAAAGCGGCATGAAAAACCTGAAGCTCTCTGTTCCGTTTTCTCCGCTTCCGCTGAAGCGACGAATTCTATTCTAAAAGGATGTGATCGGTATGGTTCTGAAGCTGCTTCTGCTCGTGGTTTATTTCGCCATTATGATCGGCATCGGCCTGTATTGCAGGAAACACGCAACGGACGTCAACGGGTTTGTCCTCGGCGGCCGTTCCGTCGGCCCGTGGCTGACCGCCTTCGCCTATGGCACCTCCTATTTTTCCGCCGTCATTTTTGTCGGTTACGCCGGTCAGTTTGGCTGGAAATACGGCATGGCCTCCACCTGGGTCGGACTTGGGAACGCTTTTATCGGCTCCCTGCTGGCCTGGGCCGTGCTTGGCAGGCGGACCCGCCTGATGACCCAGGCCCTGGGATCCCGCACCATGCCGGATTTCTTTGGCCTGCGGTTTGATTCCAAGGCCCTCAAGGTCACGGCCTCGGTCATCACCTTTATCTTCCTGATCCCCTATACCGCCTCGCTGTTCAACGGTCTCAGCCGTCTGTTCAACATGGCCTTTCCCAGCATCGATTATGCCTGGTGCGTGATCGTCATGGCCATCCTGACCGCCGTGTATGTCATTGCCGGCGGCTATATGGCCACCGCCATCAACGATTTCATCCAGGGCCTGGTGATGATCGTGGGCATCTGCGCGGTCATCCTCGCGGTGCTCAACGTCAACGGCGGGCTCCTGGGATCGATGGTGGAACTGAGCAGGCTCTCCGCCCAGACGGACGCCGGTGAAATGCAGGGCGCCTTCACCTCCTTCTTCGGCCCTCAGCCCGTCTGGCTTCTGGGCGTGGTCATCCTGACAAGCCTGGGCACCTGGGGCCTTCCCCAGATGGTGGGCAAATTCTATGCCATCCGGGATGAGGACGCCGTCCGCAAGGGCACCATCATTTCCACCCTGTTCGCCATCATCGTGGCCGGCGGATGCTATTTCCTGGGCGGCTTTGGCCGGCTGTTTGTCACTGGCGACCAGGTCCTGGCCAACGGCAACCCCGCCGGCGGCTTTGACAGCGTGGTCCCCTCCATGCTCTCCGGGCTTCCGGACCTGCTGATCGCCGTGGTCCTGATCCTGGTGCTTTCCGCCTCCATGAGCACCCTTTCCTCCCTGGTCCTCTCCTCCTCGTCCACCATTACCCTGGATCTGATCAACCAGGTCCGTGAAAAGCCCCTGGAGGAGAAAAAGACCCTGAGCGTTATGCGTTTCTTCGTGGCCGTGTTCATCGTCATCTCGGCCCTGATCGCCATTTTGCAATACTCCTCCTCCGTGGCTTTCATCGCCCAGCTGATGGGGGTCTCCTGGGGAGCCCTGGCCGGGTCCTTCCTGGCCCCGTTCATGTACGGCCTTTACTGGAAAAGGACCACCCGCGCCTCGGTCTGGGCCAGCTTTGTTTTCGGCTGCGGCGTAACCCTCTTTGAGCTGGTGGTGATGGCCACCGGGACCTCCTTCGCCTCCCCCTTCATGGCCTATTTCTTTGGTTCCCCCATCAACGCGGGCGTGCTGGCCATGGTGGGCGGGCTCGTGATCGTTCCCCTCGTATCCCTGTGCACCCCCGCCCCGGACAAAGGGAAGGTGGAGGAAGTTTTCTCCTGCTACGACAAGAAGATCCCGGTCTCCCGCAAGGAAAACCTGGGATGAACGCACTGAAAGGAATGTCCCTGATCCATGGAACCCCTGCTTGAACTGAAATCGGTCCGCTTCTCCCTGCGGGAGGGGGAAGCGGATCTTTCCGTAAAGCTCTTCCCGGGTGAAGTCCACGCGCTTTTGTGCGACAGCGCCGAGGGCTTTACGGGCTGCGCCTCCGTCCTTGGCTTCGCCGTCCCCCCCTCCGGGGGGGAATGGACCTTCCTCGGGCAGAAGGCCGCCTTCCGGAACCCAAAGGACGCATCGGACGCTGGACTGACCGTGACAGGGGGGCTTTGGCCCTCCCTGAGCGTTCAGGACACCGTCCTTCTCTTTCTGCCCGGAAAGCCCGACTGGCCCCTTTGGGCCCCCGTCCTTACCCGGGCGGTTCCGGGCCTGACACGCCGTCAAAAGGTGGGCCGTCTATCCCCGGAGGACCGTTTCCGCCTGATCCTTGCCCTTTCCGGCCTGCGAAAAAGCCGCCTTTTGGTGCTCCTCTCCCCCATGGACGGCCTGCGGCCCGATTTTTACGATACCGCCGCGGACCTTTTGAAGGCCTGGGCCGGAGAGGACCGCGGCGTTCTTCTCCTCTCCCGGGTCCCCAGGCACGCCCTGCTTTGCGACCGGTGCACGGTCTTCAGCAAGGGCAGGACGGTCTTTGAGGCCTCCTGCAAGACCCTCTCCGCCCGGCGGCTTCGGGAACAGATGACCCCCGAGGACCTGCCCGTGCCCGCCTCCGTGCGGGAAAGAACCCCCGGCGCCGTTCTGATGGAGGGCAGGGGCCTCTCCGGCGTGCGGGAGGGGGGACGATATGAAGTGGAGGATGTATCCCTGGAGCTCCGGGAAGGAGAGATCGTCGGGCTCTGTGCCCTGCCCCGGCAGGGCGGGGAGGCCCTGCTTGCCCTGCTTGCCGGGGTTCGTCCCCTTCGGGCGGGCCGTCTGCGTCTGCGGGGACGGGTCCTTAGACGCCTCACGCGCGCGGAATTCGCCCGGCTCGGCGTCCGTTATGTCCCCGCTCACTCCCCCCTCCGCCCGGGTTTTCTGCCCCTCTCCGTAAAGGAGGCCCTCCTGTGCGGCCGCGTCCCGGACCGGAAACTGTATTCCGGAAAGGGCCTGCTGGATCCCGCCGCGGCGGACCGGTATGTCCGCTTCCTCCTGGAGGAATACGCCCCCGGCGCCGGGGAAGCGGCTCCCTTGGAAGACCTGCCCCCCTCCCTTCTCCGCATGCTTTCCATGGCTTCCGAAATGGACAGGGAAGGGCCCGTGCTGCTGCTCGACCATCCCTTTGACGGGCTGGACGGGCCCCAAAAGGCGCTGCTCAAGGGGATCCTGCTGGACGAGAAGACCCACCGGACCGCCGTTCTGGTGCTTTCGGACCAGATGGACGAGCTGATCGACCTTTGCGATCGGCTGATCGTTTTGCACAAGGGCCGCGCCGTCCTTGAGACCGACTGCCTGATGCCGTCCCGGCATGAGATCAGCCTGGCCATGAGCGGCAGAAGGGTCAGCGGGGAAATGGTCCCCGATGAGGAAGACGAAGGGGAGGAACCCTGATCTCCCCGGACCGTTTTTTAAGGCTCCGGACCGCGCAGCCTTTGACATTCAGGCCTGTTTGCGGTATTGTATTATAGATATCCCGGAACCCAAAAAAAGCCGCCCTCTTGTTCCCGCGCGGTCCGCCTCCGGGATAGACTGATAAAAAGGATGCGTGCCATTTGATCAAACGAAAGCGCACCGGCCGGGAAAAGGAACCCAAGGCCGATAAACGGATCGACAAAACCAAAAAAGCCCTGAAGGACACCATGCGCAGGCTGCTCCGGATGAAGCCTTTCTCCTCCATCACCGTCACGGAGCTATGCAAGGACGCGGACACCAGCCGGATCACGTTTTATTCCCATTACAACGACAAAAACGCCCTGATAGACGAAATGGTCCGGGACATGGTCTCGGATGCCGTGAACCGGTTTCTTCGGATGCAGAAGAACGCGCTCCCCGGAGACAACCCGGGGAAGGCCGCCGAGAACATCGTGGACGCCATGATCGACTCCCTGGACCAGAACAACGAGCTTTTCAGCAGTCTGGACCCCAAGGACGGGGATTATGTGTACAACGCGTTTTACAGCCAGATGCTGCCCGCCGTGGAACATTTCCTGGACACGGCCGTCCCCGGCAGGACCAGCAGGGGCGAACTTCGCCCCTACGCCGTATTCCTTTGCTCCGGCCTGAGGGATTTCCTGAAGGAATGCCGGGCCCGGGGAATGAGCGGGAACGCCCTGCGGCAAAACGGCAAGCAGCTGGCTTCGGCCTCTCTTCGGGCCGTACTGGACTGCCTGTGATCCGGAAGGAGGAACCTTCGATGCTGAACAGGCCCATCCGTGTTTTTTCCGTCGCGGTCGCCCTGGCGGTCATTCTGGCGGTAACGCTGGTCCTCTGCCGTTCCTACGGGGAGCGGACAAACGAGCTGCAGGCCCAGCTGAAAGCCCTCAGCCGGGAGCAGGTCGCCCTGGAGGCCGAAAAAAGCGCCCTCCAGATCGAGCTGACCCAGACCGAATCCAGCTCCTACATTATGCAGGTGGCCCGGGAGGATTACGGATACCTCCTCCCGGGGGAGATCCGCTTCCACGTTACGAACATTGACGACCTTTACGCGGTCCACGAGGTCACGGTGGAGGATACGCCATGATTCGCGCCGCCATTGCCCTCGGCTCCAATTCCACCCGCATGCTCTGCGCCCTGCTGGAAAAGGGCCGTGTTTATCCCCTCGGCCGGGGCCGGGAGGATACCCGTCTGTTCATGGGTCTGGAAAAGGATGGCCGATTGTCCCCCCAGGCCATGGAACGCGCCGTGAACGCCGTTCTTGCGCTGCGGGAGGAGGCCCTGGCCTTGGGCTGCCCCTCTGACAAAATGGACCTCTACGCCACCTCCGCCGTACGGGATTCCGCCAACCGGGAGGAATTGGCCCGGCGTCTTTGGGATGCCTGCGGCCTGCATTTGCGGGTCCTCAGCGGCGAGGAAGAAGCCCGCCTTTCCTTCCTCGCGGTCTCCTTTGGCGCCCGGGCCCTGGTGGCGGATATCGGCGGGGGAAGCACCGAGGTGATCTACGGGGAAGGCGGGGTCATCCGCGCGTCCGTCAGCCTCCAGATCGGGGCCTCCCGATGCCTGAAGGAATTCCCCATCCGCACCCGGGAGGACGCCGCCGCGCTGACTTTCTCCCTTTCGGAGAGGATCCTTCTTGAGGCGGAACCCCTGCTGAGCCGCCGGGGGACGCCCCTCACCGGGATCGGCGGGACCTGTACGGCCTGCCAAAGCATGCTTGTGCAAAACCGGGACGCTTTCCCGGATGGGGAAGCCCTTACACAGGTGAATCTGTCCCTCCTGCGGGACCGTCTTGCCCCGATGGCCGTGACAGAGCGGGCCGGTTATCCAGGCCTGCCGTCCCAGCGGGCCGAGCACATCGTCCACGGACTTTGCATCCTGTGCGCTGTCCTGACGGTCTTCCGGCCCGAAACGGTCACGTTTTCCGCTCTGAACAACCTGGACGGCTGGATGGCCCAACTCGCCGCTCAGCCGCTCCCTTAAGGCATTTTGTTTTTCCCGCGCTCAAACGCTTCAGCAAGGAGGCATGTTATCCATGAAGAAGGCATTGATCTGGATCTTCGTACTGGTTCTGGCCGCCGCCATTCTGGTGGGCGTTCTGGTTGGGGAACGCAATCGTGTCCAGCAGCGGCTGACCAGCGTTCAGGAGACGTATAACGCCTATTCCACCGAGGCCGAAAAAAAGAACCAGGCGCTGCGCGAGCAAATTGAAAGCCTTGAAGCGGAGGTCACGGCCCTGGAGGAGGAAGCCGCTTCCCTCGCCGGTGAAAAGGATTCCCTGACCCAGAGCGTCGCCTCCCTGACGGCGGATAAAAACGCCCTGTCGCAGACCCAGGCCCAGCTGAATGCAAGCATTTCGTCCCTCAACGACCAGGTCTCCTCCCTGACGCAGGAAAAGGACCGGCTCAGTCAGGAATCCGCCCGGATGAGCGAGGAAATCGTCGCCCTCCGCACCCAGACGGAAACCCTGACCGGGGACAAGACCACCCTGCAGGAGGACCTGAACCGCCTGACAGAAGAAAACAGCGCTCTGAATGAAAGCATCAGCGGCCTGAAGGAGAGCAACACCTCCCTTTCCGCCCAATTGGAGATCCTCAACGGGGAAAAAGAGGGGCTGACCGGGAAGGTCACCTCCCTGACCGAGGAGAAGGCCAGCCTTTCCGGACGCATCGGGGAGCTGGAGCAGGAAAATCAAACCCTTATGGATCAGGTGGATCATCTTTCCACCGAAAACCAGGGGTTGTCCGAAAAAGTGGAGCCGCTTGTCCTTGAAAATGTCGAATTAACCGAAAAAGTGGAGGCGCTGAGTGCCGAGCGGGAAGAGATCTCCCGCAGGGCGGAAGCGCTTTCCGCCGAGACAGAGACCCTGTCAAACGAAAACCAGCGTCTGGAAAAGGAACAGGCGTCCCTGAGCGGGCAGATCGAAGAACTGAACCAGTCCCTGCTTTCCTTGGGCGGGGAAAGGGACGCCCTCAG
Organism: uncultured Clostridia bacterium; assembly: GCA_946408995.1. Classification (GTDB taxonomy): domain Bacteria; phylum Bacillota; class Clostridia; order Christensenellales; family Aristaeellaceae; genus RUG756. The sequence continues at coordinate 29,858 of CAMJUL010000043.1, forward strand.
CCTGCAGGTCCAGGAAATGACCCGCAGCAACGCTTCCCTGAACGCCTCCCTGGAGGAACTAAACGGCCAAAACGGCGGTCTGAGCGCCCAGGTGGAGACCCTGAACGCCGAAAACGATGCCCTGGCGGCCCAGGTAGAGGCCCTGACAGCGGAAAACGGGACCCTGAAAGAGGGGGCCGAGACCCTGGACGGGGAAAAGGCCCAGCTGGTCGAGCAGGTGGCCCTCCTTGCCTCGGAGCGGGATGACCTGAAGCAAAGCGCCGACGCCATCACCGGCGAAAAGGAAAAGCTGCAGGCGGACCTTGCCTCCCTGCAGCAGGAAAAAGCCACGCTGAACGCCCGGGTAGAGGCCCTGACAGCGGAAAACGGAACCCTGAAGGACGGGGCCGCTGCGCTGGACAACGAGAATACGCAGCTTTTTGACCAGGTGAACCAGCTGACCGAAGATAAAAACCGTCTGGTAGAAAAGATGGAGGCCCTGAACGGCGATAAACGGGTGCTTGGGGGACAGGTGGAGCTGCTGACCGGGGAAAAGGAACAGCTTCTTCGCCAGGTGACCGCCCTCAATCAGGACCAGGAAGCGCTGAACCAGCAGATCCTTCAGCTGACGGCGGACAAGCAGGCCCTTTCGGAAGCCCAGACAGCCCTGGGCAGCCAGGTGGCTTCCCTTGAGGCGGAAAAGGCCGCCCTGGACGGGCAGGTTTCTTCCCTGCAGCAGGACAAAGAAGCCCTGACCGATCGTCTGAACACCCTGAACGATGAAAAGAAGGACCTGGACGCGCAAATCTCCGCCCTCGGCGCCGAAAAAGCCGCCCTTACCAGCCAGGTGGAACAGCTGGACGCGGAGAAGGCCGCCCTGATCGACCAGGTGGGGCAGCTGGGTACGGAGAAGGCCGCCTTGGTCGAGCAAGTGGAAGGCATCAACGCCGATAAGGCGGCATTGACCGCCCAAGTGGAAGCCATCAGCAAAGAAAGCGAAGAATTCTCCGCGCAGGTGGAGGAACTGACGGCCGAAAAGGACCGCCTGACCCGGGAGGCCGAACAGCTCGCCGGGGAAAACGCCGCCCTTTCCACCAAGGCCGAGATCCTTTCCGGGGAAAAGGACGCCCTTACCGCCCAGGCCGCGAAGCTGGAGGAAGAAAAGGTCGAGCTGGTCAGCCAGATCGCGGATCTGACCGTCACCAAAAAAGGGCTGGACAGCCAGGTGCTCCTGCTGAACGAAACCAACAAAACCCTGCAGCAGGATCTGGAAAACGCCCGGAACGAGTACGCCCGGCTGCAGGAGACCAACCGCGTCCTTGCCAGCGAAAAGCGGGAGCTGGTCCGGGAAATGACCGGGGATCCGGAGGCGGTCCCCAGCCAGGTGAACCTGGAAACCGCCGAAGGAACGCTGCTTGTGGGCATCTGGCTGGAACCCGGCGGGTACCGCCTGGAGAACGCCGATCCCTCCGGCAGCTTTCGCCGGACGTATACCGCCTCGGACGCGCAAAACCCCGTGCAGGCCGTCTCCGTCCGGATCCGTGAGGAAGTCAGGTCCGCCGCCGAAGCCCAGGAAGGCGGCATCCGCATGACCTATCAGACCGAAAGCGGCCAGGCTGACTGCTTTGTCCGGGACACGCAGGAAAACGGCGCCGCCACGCGCACGATCACCCTTTTCCTGGACGCCTCCGGCCACGCCCTGGAGTTGACCCTCGCCTCCGCCCCCTCCCGGAACGGCCTGCTGCCTGCTCCGGACGACATGATCAGCGCCGCCGGAGAGCTGCTCCGGTCCTTCCAGGACAGATAAATTCATTTTCCCTATGGAAATACCCCCTGATGTGTGTTAAAATAAAGTGTCCTGGAATTCGGAGGTGTATTCGTTTTATGAACCGTATCGACGCTTTCAGGGCCGAAGCCGGCCTGAAGCCGAATGAAGGCGTATATCTGACCCAGCCGTCCAATCTTTTCTATCTGACCGGGTATACCGGCGAAGGCATCCTCGCGGTCACATCCCGTTCCGTCGCCATCGTGACGGATTTCCGCTACACCGAGCAGGCGGAGCAGCAGGCCCCGGGGATCCCCGTCAAAATGATCCGGAAGGGTTTTGGCCATGGGCGCCTGGCCTGGGAAATGATGGCGGGCGAAGGGGTCGATACCGTCTATTTTGAGGACAGCCAGGTCACCGTCCGGGACTTTGAACAGCTCAAAGCCGATATGCCCGGCGCCGAATTCCGCCCCCTGAAGGATGTGGCGGAAAAAATGCGCACCGTCAAGGACGCGGACGAGGTTTCCCGCATCCGCAGGGCCTGCGCCATTTCCTGCGAGGCCTTTCAGGAGCTTTTGACCTTCGCGAAGGCCGGCATGACCGAGCGTCAGGTGCAGCTCCATCTGGATTACACCATGCTCTCCCTGGGGGCGGAAGGGCTGGCCTTTGATACCATCGCCGCAGCCGGGGAGCACGGCAGCCTGCCCCACGCGATCCCGTCGGACCGGGTCATCCGGGAGGGCGAAATGCTTACGCTGGACTTTGGCGCCCGCTGGCACGGCTACGACGCGGACATGACCCGCACCATTTCCTTTGGCGAGCCGGGTGTCGAAATGCGCCGGATCTACGAAACCGTGCTCCGGGCCCACCTGGAGTGCGAGGACATGCTCCGTCCCGGGGTCCGCTGTCAGGACGTGGACGCCCATGCCCGGAAGATCATCGACGATGCGGGCTACGCCGGGCGGTTTGGACACAGCCTGGGGCACGGCGTTGGCATCGACATTCACGAGCTGCCCCGGGTGTCCATGAGCAGCGAGACCGTGCTGGAGCCCGGCCACATCGTTACGGTGGAGCCCGGCATCTACGTGCCAGGCTTGGGCGGCGTCCGCATTGAGGATACCTGCGTGATAACCGAAGACGGGTTCCAGTCCCTGGTGCCCGCCCCCAAGGAGCTTCTGATCCTGTAAGCTCCCCCCTCTGGGGAAGAACCATCGGAGCCATAGGCCTTTCCACAGGAAAACGCCTATTGTGATACACTCTACAAGCAAACGGAGGAATTCAAAGCATGATTACGGCGGGAGATTTTAAAAAAGGCATCACCATCGAATGGGACGGCGGCGTTTGGAACATTGTTGATTTCCAGCACGTAAAGCCCGGCAAAGGCGCAGCTTTCGTACGTACGAAGATCAAGAACGTGATGACCGGCGCGGTGGTTGAGCGCACCTTCAATCCCACCGACAAGATGCCCCGTGCCATTATCGAGACCAAGGAAATGCAGTACCTCTACAACGATGGGGATCTTTTCTACTTTATGGATCCCGAAAGCTATGAGCAGATGCCCCTGAGCAAGGACGCGGTGGAAGACGCCATGCAGTTCGTCAAGGAAAACACCAACGTGACCATCCGTTACTTCAAGGGTCAGCCTTTCAGCGTGGAAGCCCCCAACTTTGTGGAGCTGGAAGTCACCAAGACCGAACCCGGCTTCAAGGGCGACACTGCCTCCAACACCTTCAAGCCCGCCACCGTGGAAACCGGTTACGAGCTTCAGGTGCCCCTGTTCATCAATATCGGTGACGTCATCAAGATCGATACCCGCAACGGCGAATATCTGTCCCGTGCCTGACGCGGTCCAAAGGAGCCTGTTATGAGCAATCTGTCTGAAGACGCGGCCCGCATCCTCGGCCTGATCGAGGGAAGCGGCATCGATCCGGAGAGCAAGGAAGGCAAGATCCTGTCCAAGCTCGCGGACCTGGTTTATGCCATGGCCGGGGAGCTCAATGCCCTCCGCAAGGACCATGAGGAACTGGACGATTACGTCGAAAGCATCGACAACGACTTGAGCGACCTGGAAGAAGCCTTTTTCGGCGACGAAAGGGACGAAAAGGACCGGGACGAGGACGACGGGGACGAAGACGACGAGGACGAGGACGAGGACGGGACGGTGGACTATCTCTGCCCCCATTGCGGAAACGTGATGACCTTCTCCGTCAAGGACTTCGACTTTGACGAAGACTATCTTTGCCCCACCTGCCACAAGCCCCTCTTTCCCGAGACCCCGGAAGACGATGAGGACCCGGAGGACGACGAAGAGGACGATGACCGGGACCAGGACTAAGTTCCCGCGTTCCGCCATCGGATCCCTTTTGAATCGAGTAGGAGGGGGTGATTAGCCCCCGTCCTCTCACCGCACCGTGCGTACC
>CAMJUL010000044.1 GCA_946408995.1 uncultured Clostridia bacterium
TTCAACTTGCTTTTACTTCCTCAATCTTGCGTCTCGCGGTGCAAGTGACCAAATGCGCAGCCTCATTCGACACAGTCCCGCCGGCCACTTGCCGCCGACGGGGCGCTTATTTGAGCCAGCTTTCCTTTTGGGTATGGAGGAGTGCCTCGAAAATCAGCATGTCATCGGTCGTGGTGATCTTGATGTTGGTTTCCGAGCCTTTGGAAAAGTAGACGGTCTCCCCCAGCATCTGCATCAGCGTACAGGAAGCGGCCGTATTGGCGATCCCCCGTTTCTTCGCTTCCTCATGCGCCCAAAGAAGCTTCCTCAGCGTATAGGTGTGGGGGGTCTGCGTACGGAACAGCTGTTCCCTCGGGATGGAAACCGTTGAGGAAAAGCCGTCATCACTGCTGCGGAAAACCGCCTCCACGCAGGGAATCGCCGCCACCGCGGAGCCATGGGAATAAAAGGTGGCCAGGGAGTTGGAGATGATCTCGCTGGATACCAGGCAGCGATTCCCGTCATGGATCATCACGATATCCTCCGGGGACAGGTCTTCCGCCAGGGCCTTCAACCCGTTACAGATCGATTCCTGCCCGGTCACGCCCCCCGGAACGACCCATTTCAGCTTGGTGATATTGAACTGGGCGGCGTACGCCTTGAGCACAGCCCTCCATTCCGGAAGGGTCACGACCATGATCGCGTCGATCCCCGGATGATTTTGAAACGCCTCCATCGTATGGATGATGAGCGGCTTGTTTTCCACATGGATAAACTGCTTTGGGATATCCTGGCCCATCCGCGTTCCTGTCCCTGCCGCTGTCAGCAATGCTACCGTCACGTCGATCTCCCTCCCGTCCGCCCCACGCCGCCGGTCTCCCCAAAAGGACACGCGGCCTGTGCGCTCCCCTGCTTTCCTCACCGCGCGCCACCGCATCGAGGGTCCGGTTTTGCATCCGCCCCTTGGGCTTCCGGATGCGAAAGCCGCGCCGTAAGCGGCGCGCAAAGTGGGAAACGGGGATGAACCTCATCCCCGCTCTGTAAAAACCTCAGGCCAGATGGCCTTTTTTCGCGATCACGTCGATCACCTGGTCCACGTACTTCCGGCAGATCTCGTCGCTTTCCGCTTCCACCATCACCCGGATCACCGGCTCCGTTCCGCTCTCCCTCACCAGGATGCGGCCCGTATCGCCCAGCACTTCCGATACCGCCTTCACCGCCTTCTGCACGTCCGGGTCGTTCTGCGCTTCCGGCTTGCTCTTCACACGCACGTTCTTGAGCACCTGCGGATAGAACACCACCGGCGCCGCCAGTTCCGACATCGGCTTCTCCTTGGCCAGCATTACCTCCATCAGCTTCAGCGACGTCAGGATCCCGTCCCCGGTCGTTTCGTACTTCAGGAAGATCGTGTGCCCGCTCTGCTCGCCGCCCAGCCGGTTCCCCGTCTGCACCATGTTCTCATAGACGTACTTGTCGCCTACCTTCGTTTTCTCGTATTCGATCCCAACCTTGTCCAGCGCCTTGTACAGCCCGAAGTTGCTCATCACCGTGGTGACCACCTTGTTGTTCAACAGGTTTCCGCGCTCCTTCATGTACAATCCGTAGATATACAGGGTATGGTCTCCCGTGACCACATTCCCCTTTTCGTCCACCGCCAGGCACCGGTCCGCGTCTCCGTCGTAAGCAAATCCCACGTCCAGTCCGTTCTCCACCACATATTTCTGCAGGTGCTCGATGTGCGTCGACCCGCAGTCCGTGTTGATGTTCAGTCCGTCCGGCTCCGCGTTTATCACATACGTCTTCGCTCCCAGCGCGTCAAACACGCCCTTGGCGATCTGCCAAGCCGCGCCGTTCGCGCAGTCCAGGCCTACCTTGACTCCCTTGAAGCTGTACTTGCTCATCGAAATCAGGTGTCCGATATACCGGTTCCGACCCGCTACATAGTCCACCGTCCGGCCGATCTTCTCCTTCTCCGCGATCGGGATTTCGATCTTCCCGTCGATGTAGTCCTCCACCTTCAGGATCGTTTCCTCTTCCATCTTCTCCCCGTTCCCGTTCAGCAGCTTGATGCCGTTGTCGTAAAACGGGTTGTGGCTCGCTGAAATCATGATCCCGCAGTCAAAGTCGTCCACCCGCGTGATGTACGCCACCGACGGCGTCGTCGTCACGTGCATGATATACGCGTCCGCTCCCGACGCCATCAGCCCCGTGCACAGCGCGTATTCAAACATATACGAGCTTCTCCGCGTGTCCTTCCCGATGACCACCTTCGCCTTTTTCCCCTGGTTCGCTCCGTAATACCACCCAAGGAACCGGCCGATCTGGATCGCGTGCTCGAACGTCAGGTCCTTGTTCGCTTCCCCCCGAAAACCGTCCGTTCCAAAATACTTGCCCATCAGTCCCGTTCCTCCTTGTGGATGATCTCTCCGTTGTTTTTCCAGATGCTCTTCTCCGGCACCACGCCCCGCACGCACGACGTGGGATATACGTTGCTGTGCCGTCCGATCACCGTCCCCGGATTGCACACCGCGTTGCAGCCCACCTCTACATAGTCTCCCAGCATCGCTCCAAACTTCTTCAGCCCCGTTTCGCACTGCTCCGTGCCGTTGTGCACCACCACCAGCTTTTTGTCGGACTTGACGTTGCTGGTGATCGACCCGGCCCCCATATGGCTGTAATATCCCAGGATGCTGTCCCCTACGTAATTGTAATGCGGCGTCTGCACGTGGTCAAACAAGATCACGTTTTTCAATTCCACGCTGTTGCCTACCACGCAGTCCGCGCCCACCAGCGCGGATCCGCGGATGAAGGCTCCGTGCCGCACCTCGGTGTTCGGCCCGATGATGCACGGCGCGCCAAGGTACGCCGACGGGAAGACCGTCGCCGTCCTGTGCACCCACACGTGCTCCTTTACTTCCTCATATTCCTCCCCAAGGGTCGGCCCAAGCGACAGGATCATCTCCTTGATCCCCTTCAGCGCCTCCCAGGGATACTTAAACCCGCGCAGGTAGGACGCGGCCAAAGTATGCTCCAGGTCATACATTTCTTCTATCGTGTACATTTACAGCCGCTCCTTCCTTTCGATATCCAGGAAATACTTGTAGGTATCCACCGTCAATTCCCCGCAGGCCGCCTCATCGCAGGCGATGATCGCTCCGTTGTGGTACTGCAGCGCGCTGCAGGTCCACTTCTGGCTCACATTCCCTTCCACCGTCGCCGCCAGGGCCCTCGCCTTGTTGTGACCGTTGATCAGGATCAGCACCTCTTTGGAATCAAACACCGTGCCCACCCCAACCGACAGCGCCTGCGCAGGAACCGCCTCCGGGTCGTTGCCGAAGAACCGGCTGTTGACGATCCGCGTATCAGTCGTCAGGCTGCGAAGCCCCGTCCGGCTCGCAAGGCTCGTAAACGGCTCGTTGAAGGCGATATGACCGTCCACGCCGATGCCGCCCATGAACAGGTCGATCCCGCAGTAAGACGCGATGGCTTCCTCGTACTTGCGGCACTCCTCCTCCGGGTCCTCCGCCATGCCGTTGAGGATGTGGATGTTCTCCGGCTTCATATCCACCAGGTGATCGAAGAAGTTGTCATGCATAAAGTACCAGTAGCTCTGGTCGTGCTCATGGGGAAGCCCCACGTATTCGTCCATGTTGAAGGTGACCACGTTGGCAAAGGATACCTCCCCGGCCTGGTTCATCCGCGCCAGCTCCTTGTATACCCCGATGGGGCTGGAACCGGTGGGCAGCCCCAGCACGAAGGGCCGCGCTTCCTTGTGGTTCCGGATCTTTGCAGCGATATAGTGGGCCGCCCAAAGGCACATGTTCTGATAATTTTCCTGGATCACAACGCGCATAGTATCAATCGCTCCTTGATTTTGCAATATTATGATGGTGTTAAGAGAACCTCTGTTACGGTCTTGATTCCGCTTTTTGCTTTCTCTTTAACGACGCACCGTCCGGCCCTTTTCCAGGCCCAGACCGCCGTGGCAGCATCCGCCGAATCTTTCGATGACTGCCATCCCTCGTCACCCACTATGTGGCCCGGCGCTAATCTCTCCCCCGGTCCTTCTGCCCGGGATGCAAAGTTTTAACGTATAATTATAATGGGTTTCGTCCGGGTCCGTCAATGAAAATATATGGAAAAACGGCTCCCATCTTCTGGAAGTCCCGGTACCGGCTTCCGTCTTTCCCGCCTGCAGCGTCCCGCTGCCTGCGGCATCCTGCCGGTGCCACTCGGGCATCCCTGCCCCGGGAAGCGTCCTGGACGCGTCCCAATGATGCCCCGATCCGGATCTCCGCAGTGAAGCTTCCTTATATAATATGTGCATCCCTTATGTGCCCCGGATCGCCGTTTCTTTCTGTCTTGAAGGCCGTGGCGTCGGGCGGCATCAAGTCTCTCCTGGATGCGGCGTCCGGATCGGCGGTCCCTCCTTCCCGGTCCGCTCCTGCCCTGCCTGCGTTCTCCTTTGCAAACGGACGGCCAAACAAGATCCAAAAAGATTTTACATTTTGCTGCCACCCCGCCTCCGCCCTGCGTATCAAAGAGTGTAAATCATCAATTGAAGGGAGATCATCACCATGGAAAACCTGCTGAAAAGCATTTTTGATTATCAGAAATTTGAAGGGAACAAGGCCCTGCAGAGCGTTATCGATTCCGTTCACGCCCGGTATGCCGTCAAGGAGCTGAACCTGGACGAACTGGAATTTGTCTCCGCCGCCGGCATCATCGAAAAGGATCCCAGGAAGGAAGACCTGTAATCCTTCCGGAACGCGTTCCGGACAGACGCCTCCCATTTTCCCGGATTTTTACATTCTTTCTGTCCGGAACCCTTTTTTGTTGGACATCTGTTGGACAAGCTATGGTATAATGCCTTCCGTAAATCAGCAAATTGTCCGCGCAAGGAGCCGGGCATCCTCCCGGTTCCATCCCGCGCCTCCTTTCCCGGCCCCAAGCCGTCCGGGAAAGGGACTTCAAAGCCCTATTGCGGCCCTTTCGCCGCCAAACGTTGAAGGGAGACACCGCCATGGACAAGACATTGAAACGCCTTTTTGATTTCCAGAAGTTTGAAGGCAACAAGGAATTGCAAAGCGTGATCGACTCCGTTCACGCCCGCTACGCGGTCCGGGAACTGGACCTGGATGAAATGGACTTCGTTTCCGCCGCCGGCAATCCGGACCTTCCTGCAAAAAACAAAGATCAGGAGAAGAAGTTTCAATGACCGTTACGCTGTTGGAAAAGATCTACACGGCATATCATGACAAGGTGATGGGCTATATCCGCGCCAGGGTACGCAGCGGGGCGGACGCGGAGGATCTTTGCGCGGACGTGTTTGAGAAGATCCAGCGCAAGCTGGGGGATTACGACCCCTCCAAGGCCGCCGTCGGCACCTGGGTCTTCACCATCACCCGCAACACGGTCATCGACCATTTCCGGCGGACCCGTCCCTCCGAGGAACTGGATGAAACCCTGCCCGACGATGAAATGGTCGTGGAAAAAGACCTTCTGAAAACCGAGACTCTGGGGGAGCTGGCCGCCGCCCTGAAAAAACTGCCCCAGCAGCTGATGGATATCGTGGTGCTCAGGTACTATGACGGCAAGCCTCTGACGGAGATCGCCCAGATGATGGGGCTGAGCTACGGCGCGGTCAAGCTGCGCCACCAGAACGCCCTGCTGCTTCTCAAGGAACATATGGGCCAGGCCTGAGGACTTCCCCTTCCCTGTCAGGAGACCCCATGAAACTGAACGCCAACAGCCTTCAAGTCAACCTGCTCATCACCGGCCTTGTGCTGGTGATGGTTTTTGTGTTGCCCTGGGTGGACCGGTTCGTCTGCCGGAAGCTGGGGCTGAACCTGGAAGGAGGCGTCAGTCCCCGTCCGGACGCGGAGCGGCTGCTCCGTCTGCGGCAGTGCGTGCTTTACGCGCTCTTTGGGGGATACCTGTTCCTTTTGACCTGGGTCGCCTTCTTTTCCCGTTCGGCGGCGTCGGACTACCGGGTTCATGTGGCGCTGTTTGAGGATCTTCAAAAATCCGTCCGGATCGATTTCGGCTTCCTGGAGACGCTCCGTATCCTTTTTACGGAGGGCTTCCGGGAGGCCTTTTCCCATATTCGCGTCGTCAAAGCCGCCGACATCGCCCAGGTCTACATGAACGTGCTTCTGTTCGTCCCCCTTGGCTATCTGCTGCCCTACCTTTTCCCCTTCTTCCGCGCCCGGGTTTCCTGGCTTCCGACGGTCACGGGGTTTCTTCTGGCCCTGTTTATCGAAAACCTGCAGCTGATCACCCGCCGCGGGTTTTATGACATGGACGACCTGGTCAGCAACACCCTCGGCGCTTTTTTGGGGCAGATCCTGTTCGTCGCCTTCGCCTATGTGGTCACCCATCCCCATTGGCGGCAGGAAGTACAATCCTACCGCCGCTGGAAACGGAATGCCAGAAAGCGCACCCTCTATCCCTTTGCCCGCAGGGTCAGCCTGAGCCGGACGGAGCTTGAAGCCTCCAGCGAGGAGGAAATCTGGGATTTTTACGTGATGAAGCTGGGATTCCGCCTGAAAAAGCAGCTTGTGCCCCTGGACAGTCCCGGCACGGATCTGCTGTTGGAAATGGGCCGGCTCCAGGTGGCTGTGCATTGCGTGAATCATGCCCTGACAAGAGAAAACCAGGGCCTGACCCTTTCCGTCCGCAAGCTTCGCCCCATCCTCCGCAGGCTTGAGGAAAACGGAATCCCCACCGGTCCAGTGACCCAGGATCCCTTTACCGGTCTGCGCTGCGTCTGTTTCAGCGGCCCGGACAATGTGCGCATCACCGTCATCGAAAAATGATTCCGGGGGCGAAACCATGAAGCAGGCAGCCAGACAGATCCTCCTGTGCGCAGCGGCGCTGATCGCCTTTTGCCTGATCAGCCGTCTTACCCCTTTGGGGGACTACACCCTCTACATTCCCTCCTTCTCCCTCCCGAAAAACGCGGTCTCCCCGGAGGAATGGCCCCTGGTCCTTGAAACCGACGGCATTGTCCATGCCGATGCGCTCCGGAAGGACGGGGGCCACCTGAGCGTATCTGTCCGGGCCCTCCGCCCGGGGGACACCTGGTTCCACCTGAAGGGACCGGACGGGGAAGCCTATGCCATGGGACACCTAAGGGTCGGCCCCCTGAGAACGGTATTTGATGAGGTCACCGGCGGCTTCTCCGGCGACAGAGCGGTCATGATCGCCGTAACGGTGTTTTTCCTTGCCTGCGGGCTGATCCTGCTCCGGCAGTTCTTTTTGTCCAGGGGGCCAGCCTTCTACGGCTACGGCACCATTTTGTCCGCGGGCTTTTCCCTGTTCTGCCTGGCCAGCTTTCTGGTGTTTCTCTCCGTTACGGTGTCCCACCTGTCCGCCCCATGGGATTATCCCATGATGAGCGCCTACCGGATGATCAACAGCGCCCCTCTGCAGTTTATGATGCTCACGCTGCCCTGCGTGGTGGTTTTTTCCCTCGCCATGGGCATCAGCAACGTCGCCCTCCTTCGGCACGAAACCCCCAGGCTCCGGAATGTCCTGGGTCTCCTTACCAGCCTGCTCCTGCTGGTCGGGGAAGCGATCGGGGTTTACTTTTATACCCGGGATTTCGCGGGATCCGAATGGGAAGGGCGTCTCGCGGCCGTAACGGAAAACGTTTACGCCACCTTCTTTGTTTATTTTGAATGTATGCTGGCGGGTTCCGTCCTCTGCGGCGTGACCGCAGCCCGCCACCATCCTGCGCCGGACAAGGATTTCATCCTCATCCTCGGGTGCTGGTTCCGCCGGGACGGCAGTCTTCCTCCCCTTCTGAGGGGCCGGGCCGAACGGGCCATCGCCTTTTTTGAGGAGCAGAAGGCCCGCACCGGGAAGGAAGCCTATCTGATCCCCTCCGGCGGCCAGGGACCGGACGAAAGCATGCCGGAAGGGGAAGCCATTGGGAATTATCTTCTCTCCCGGGGAATCCCGCGGGAGCGGATCCTCCCCGAGACAAAAGCCCGCAATACCTATGAAAACATGCTCTTTTCCCGGCAGATCATCCAGGATACCCTTCCCGGCGGAAAGACCGTTTACGCCACCACCAATTACCATGTATTCAGAAGCGGCGTCTGGGCTGCCCTGGCCGGGCTGAAGGCCGAGGGCATCGGCAGCCGGACCAAATGGTGGTATTGGCCCAATGCCTTTATGCGGGAATGCCTTGGCCTGATGAAAAACCGCTGGAAGCAGGAATTGGTGCTGCTTTTTGTTTTGATCGTCTTCTTCACCCTGCTTACCATGGTCCTGTAGCAGCCAAAGGGCCCGTCCCCGCTGATGAGGCTCCTTTACGCCAATGGCAAACTTCCCCCGAACCCCTGCCGCTTCAGCAGTTGACGGACGGGGCCTGAAATGGGATAATAGGGATACCGGCCTTGATGGACGAAAACCAAACTACACCCCCGGAGGCTGTGCCGCCATGAAAAACCGTACCACCCTCTGGCTGGTCCAGGGGGGGCTGATCGCCGCCCTTTATGTGGCGCTGACCGCCGCGTTCAGTGCCTTTTCCTTTGGGGAGATCCAGGTGCGCCTCTCCGAGGCGCTGACCGTTCTTCCTGCCTTTACCCCCGCCGCCGTGCCCGGGCTGTTCGTCGGCTGCCTGCTTGGAAACCTCCTGGGCGGCGCGCTTCCGGCGGACACCGTGTTCGGGAGTCTGGCCACCCTGCTGGGGGCAATACTCACCTGGCGTTTCCGGCGCGCCCATCCCCTGTGGGCGCCGGTGCCCCCCATCCTTTCCAACGCCCTAATCGTGCCCTTTGTGCTCCGTTACGCCTACGGCGTCCCCATGGCAATTCCGCTAATGATGCTGACGGTGGGCGCTGGGGAAGTCCTCTCCTGCGGGGTGCTTGGCATGCTCCTGTATTGGGCCCTGGACCGCCGCCGGGAGGTGTTCGGCTTCCCGGATCCCAGGACGGAAAAGGCGGACCGGAAGAAAGGGGCCCCATGAAAGTTCTTTGTGTGGATGACGACCCCCGGGACCTGGCCCTGGCGGTATCCGCCTGCAGGGCGCTTCCCTCCCCGCAAGAGGTACGGGGCGTCTCCTCCCCTCAAGAGGCCCTGGAGCTGCTTGGGCTCTGGCCGGCCGACGCAGCGGTGCTGGATATCCGTCTGCCCGGCATGGACGGCCTTGCCCTGGCCCGTGAGATCCTTCGCAGATCTCCCGAAACAGCCATCGTGTTTCTTACTGCCCACGCGGACCGCGCCGTGGAGGCCTTCGCGCTGCACGTTTCAGGCTATCTGCTCAAACCCCTGGATCCCGCCCGTCTGCGGGAGGAGGTCCTCTATGCCCTGTCCAGGAAAAATCCTGCGGATCCTGTTAACCTCCGGGTGCAGACTTTCGGCCAGTTCGAGGTCTTCCTCCGGGGAAAGCCCATCCCTTTCCGCCGGGCCAAGGCCAAGGAGCTTCTGGCCTTTCTGGTGGACCGCCGGGGGGGCAGCGTCACCCGGGCGGAGGCCTTTGCCGTCCTTTGGGAGGAGGTCCCCTATGACCGGGGCATGCAAAAGCAATTGGACGTCATCATCCGCAGCCTGCGGAGCACCCTCCGGGAGTACGGCCTTGACGCCCTGATGGAAAACCTGCACGGGTCCCTGCGCATTGTACCGGAAATGCTCGACTGTGACATGTACCGTCTGACGGACGGTGACCCCGCGGCGGCCGGCGCCTTCCGGGGCGAATATATGAGCGCTTATTCCTGGGCCAGCCTGACGGAAAGCTATCTTCAGCGCCGATTCCTCGCCTGATGCCCCATGACACGCCGGATCCGGCGTTTTTTCCCCCTCAAAATTGAAAGGAGACCCCGCCATGGAAAACAAGCTGTTCAGAAAAGCCAGTTTGGACCGCATCTCCTCCCCGGAGCAGCTGCACGACTATATGCGCGTCACCAGCCCCCGGCTGTGGATGGTGCTGACAGCCATTCTGGTCCTGGCCGCCGGGTTCGTCGTTTACGCCTGCACCGCCAACATGGAAAGCACCCTGGACCTGACTGTGAAGGCAGAATTTGGCACCCTGTCGGCTGACCTTCCCCTGTCCAAGCTGGACCTGGTCAAGATCCACATGCCTGTCCGCTTTGACGGCACGACAGGAACCATCTCCAACATCTATCAGTCCAGCCGCCTTGTCCTGAACATTGTCTTTGACAGCAACGCCCCCCTGGAGGACGGCCTTTACAGTTTTGAGTTCCAGGACAGGGAGGATCTTCCCTCCGGATTGAACGACGAATTCCTGTTTATGATGGCGGACGACGGCGTCTATTCCCTGTATGAAAACGGCGCCCCCTATCAGGAGGCCCTCCGGCGGGAGCGCCGGGTGCTGATCGAGGGGAGGCTGGCCACGGTCACCGGCTTCCAATCGGTCGATATGGCCAGCATCGTCGTCTCGCCGGACAATCCGGAGTACACGCCCGCGGACGGGGTTTACGACGCACAGGTCATCACCGAATCCGCCACGCCCATCAGCTTTCTGTTCAACTGACACGGAGGGCCCCTATGAAAGACCGAAATACGCCCCGGAAGGGCGCGCAGCCTTTAAAGAACGGTGTGGCGAAGGTACCCGTCATCATGCAGATGGAGGCCCTGGAATGCGGCGCCGCCTGCCTGGCCATGGTGCTGGCCTATTACCACAAATGGGTGCCCCTGGAGCAGGTACGCCTTGACTGCGGCGTATCCAGGGACGGCTCCAGCATGAAAAACGTGTTTCTCGCCGGCCAGAACTACGGCATGGAGGTGCACGGTTACCGCATGGAGATCGATGGCCTTCGCAAAAGCGCCACTTTCCCCTGCATCATCCATTGGAATTTCAACCACTTCGTGGTGCTCAACGGCTTCAAAAAGAACCGGGCCGTGCTCAATGACCCCGCCAGGGGCACCGTAGAAGTATCCATGAAGGAATTCGACGAATCCTTCACCGGCATGGTGCTCACCTTTGCCCCGGGGGAGAATTTCGTCCCCTCCGGCAAGCGCAAAAGCACCCTGGTCTTTGCCCGCAAGCGTCTGCGCGGGGCCGGTCCCGCGGTGGCTTTTGTAATCCTGACCTCCGTCATCACCCACCTGCTTGGCATCATCAACCCGGTGATGTCCCGCATCTTCTTTGACCGGCTTCTGGCCGGGCGGGCCCCCGGATGGCTCCTGCCCTTTATCGGCGCCATGACGCTGCTGTGCATCTTTCAGATCATTGTGGAATTGGCCACGCGGATCTATTCCCTCAAGCTCAACGGCAAAATGGCCATCGAGGGAAACGCGTCCTTCATGTGGAAGGTGCTCCGCCTGCCGATCGAGTTCTTTTCCCAGCGGATGACCGGGGACGTGCTGCAGCGGCAGGGGACCAACGCCTCCATTGCCGGCGTACTGGTGGAGACCCTTGCCCCGCTGGTGCTGAAGGTCGCCATGATGCTGTTCTACCTCTTTGTCATGCTGCGCTACAGCATCCCCATGACCTTCATCGGCCTCCTTTCCCTGTTTCTGAACCTGTTCGTGGCCCGTTACCTTTCCGAAAAGCGCATCAACCTGACCCGGGTCATGATGCGGGACAACGGCAAGCTGGCCTCCACCACCATGGCCGGAATCAGCATGACGGAAACCATCAAGGCCTCCGGCGCGGAGGGCGGGTTCTTCCGCAAATGGGCCGGCTATCAGGCCTCCGTCAACACCCAGAACGTCCGCTTCAGCACCCTCAACCACCGCATCGGCCTGATCCCCCAGTTCATCAGCACCGCCAGCAATTATCTGGTACTGTTCCTGGGGGTCCGCCTCTCCATGGACGGGAATTTCACCCTGGGCATGATCACCACCTTTCAGGGGCTGCTGACCTCCTTCATGGACCCGGCCCAGACCCTGGTCAGTGCCGGCCAGACCCTGCAGGAAATGCGCACCGAAATGGAACGGGTAGAGGATGTCATGGAGTACCCCGAGAATTCCGCTTTCGACAACGAGACGGCTCCGGAGAACGAGGATTACTCCAAATTGAAGGGCGAGGTGGAGGTCCGGAACCTGACCTTCGGCTATTCCCGCCTGGGGAAGCCCACCGTGTCCGACTTTTCCATGCATATCCGAGCCGGAAGCCGGGTCGCCATCGTCGGCGGCAGCGGCAGCGGCAAATCCACCGTCAGCAAGCTGATCACCGGGCTCTACCGGCCCTGGGAGGGGGAGATCCTGTATGACGGAAAACCCCTGAACCAGATCCCGCGGGTCGTGTTCACCGGCTCCGTGGCGATGGTGGATCAGGACATCGTCCTGTTTGAGGACACCATTGCCAACAACATCCGCATGTGGGACCAATCCATCGCCGATTTTGAGGTCATCCTGGCTGCCAGGGACGCCCAGATCCACGACGACATCCTCCAGCGTCCCGGAGGCTACCAGTACAAGCTGACCGAAAACGGCAAGGACCTTTCCGGCGGTCAGCGGCAGCGGCTGGAAATCGCCCGGGTCCTGGCGCAGGATCCCTCCGTCATCATTCTGGACGAAGCCACCAGCGCCCTGGACGCCAAGACGGAATACGAGCTGGTCCGGGCCGTGAAGGAGCGGGGCATCACCTGCATCGTCATCGCCCACCGGCTTTCCACCATACGGGACTGCGACGAGATCATCGTCCTGGAAAAGGGCCGCATCGTGGAACGCGGCACCCATCAGGAGCTTTACCGCAAGGGCGGCGCCTATACCGAACTGGTCACCAGCGAATAAGAAAAGGAGGTGCATCCATGGGATGGTTCGATGAGCAGATCAAGCAGCGCATGCAAAGCGACCAGGACGTATTGGAGGACTCCTTTTTCCGCCTGGCAAGCGTGGTGCTGGACAAGTGGAACGCCAGCCACATGCAGAACCAGCGCCTGATCGCCAGGGAGGCCTTGGACGACATCCTAAAATATTACCATGAAAAACCTGTGGAGCTTCCCCCGGACCTGGAGGAACTGAGCCAGCAGGTGGAATATGCCCTGCGCCCCGCCGGCCTCATGCCCAGGGAAGTGAATCTGGAAAAGGGCTGGCAGAAAGACGCCTACGGCCCCATGCTGGGCTTCCTGAAGGACAGCGGCATCGCCGTCGCCCTGCTGCCGGGCGCCCTTACCGGGTATTATTACCGGGATCCCGCGACCGGGAAAAAGAAGCGCGTCACTTCAAAAAATGCTGCCCTCTTTTCCCCGGACGCCCTGTGCTTCTACAAGCCTCTTCCGATGAAAAAGCTGGGCATCCCGGACCTTTTGCTGTACATGAAAAACTGTATCACCCACGGGGACCTGGTGCTGATCCTGCTGGCCAGCCTGGCCGTGCCTCTGGTGGGCCAGCTGGAGCCGCGGGTGTACGCCCTGCTTACGGGTCCTGTGCTCAACAGCAGGCAGATGAACCTGCTTAACGGCATCGCCTCGTTTCTTTTGGCCTCTGCCTTTGCCTATCAGATGCTGGACATGGTGCGTTCCCTGCTGATGGAAAGGATCAGCACCAAAACCTCCATGGCCGTGGAGGCCTCGGTCATGATGCGGCTTTTGTCCCTGCCGGTCAGCTTTTTCCGCAGGTTTGCCTCCGGCGACCTGGCCAGCAGGGCAAACTCCGTCAACTCCCTGTGCAGCATGCTGCTCAACAACGTCCTGTCCGTGGGGCTCACCAGCCTCATGAGCCTGCTCTACGTGAGCCAGATCTTCGCCTACGCCCCAGCCCTGGTGGTGCCCTCCCTGCTGATCATCCTTTCCACGGTGATCCTCAGCGTAGCCGCTTCCCTGATCCAGATCGGCATCTCCAGAAAAAAAATGCACCTGAGCGCCGAGGAAGCCGGCATGAGCTATGCCATCCTCAACGGCCTGCAAAAGATCAAGCTCTCCGGGGCGGAAAAGCGGGTCTTTTCCCGCTGGGCCAAACTGTACGCGGAAGACGCCCGCCTGGAATACAATCCCCCTGCCTTCCTGAAGTTCAACAGCGTGCTCATCAGCGCCATCTCCCTGGGCGGCACGGTAGCGCTCTATTATCTGGCGGCATCCAACGGCATCGCGCCCAGCGCCTATTACAGCTTCAGCGCCGCTTACGGCCGCGTGATGGGGGCCTTTTCCTCCCTGGCGGGCATTGCCATCTCCATCGCCTCCTTCCCCCCCGTACTGGAAATGGCGGAACCCATCCTGAAGACGGAGCCGGAGGTAACCGCCGAGAAAGAGAACGTAACCCAGGTCAGCGGCGCCATCGAACTGAGCCATGTGTCCTTCCGGTACGAGCCGGATACCCCCTATGTCCTGAATGATCTGTCTCTCCGGATCAAAAGCGGGGAATACGTGGCCATTGTCGGCCGTACGGGCTGCGGAAAATCCACCCTGGTCCGCCTTCTTCTGGGCTTTGAGAAGCCCGAAAAGGGCGCGGTTTTCTATGATCATCACGACCTGAGCCGCATCGATCCCCGCTCCCTTCGCAAGCATATCGGCGTCGTCATCCAGAATGGTCAGCTGTTTCAGGGGGATATCTTTTTCAACATCACCATTTCCGCCCCTCAGCTGACCCTGGAGGAGGCCTGGGAGGCCGCCGAAACCGCAGGCATCGCCCAGGATATCCGGGAAATGCCCATGGGGATGAACACCGTGATCTCCGAAGGGCAGGGCGGTTTCTCCGGCGGACAAAAGCAGCGGCTGATGATCGCCCGCGCCATCGCCCCCAAGCCCCGCATCCTGATTTTTGACGAGGCCACCAGCGCCCTGGACAACAAGACCCAAAAGCAGGTTTCAGACGCCCTGGACAAGCTCAAGTGCACCCGCATCGTCATCGCCCACCGGCTTTCCACCATCCGCAACTGCGACCGCATCCTGGTGATGGACGGGGGCGCCATCCTGGAGGAAGGCACCTATGACCAGCTGATCGGGAAAAACGGCGCTTTCGCGGACCTTGTGGCCCGGCAGCGTCTGGACACGAAAGAAGAACAGCCCTGACCCATCGCATCCATTTCATGAAGGAGGTCTTTCACAATGAAAAGAACGATCAAACTGCTCCCCCTGATGGCCGTCCTCACCCTGACCGTGCCCGCCGCCCCGGTCCGCGCCGAAGCCCCCGCGGAGGGACAGCTGCGCACCGCGGTGCTCTATGACATCTCCACCATGGACGTGGCGCGGACTACGGACGATTATATGATCCCCATGAACGTCTTTGACCGTCTGTTTGAGACCCGGGTGGTGGAAGGCGTCCCCCAGGTGGTTGGCAGCCTCTGCACCGATTACAGCGTCAGCCCGGACGGCCTGACCTATGATTTTACCCTGCGGGAGGGCGTGGTCTTCTCCAATGGAAGTCCCCTGACCGCCTCCGACGTCCGCTACACCTTCGAAAGGCTGCTCAAAATCAACGACCAGAACACCGACATCCCCATGGAAGTGGCAGGGAGCCGGGCCCTCGTCTCCGGGGAGGCGGAAGCCCTTTCCGGCTTCCTGGTGACCGATGACACCCATTTTTCCATCACCCTTTCCGCCCCCAACGCCGGCTTTACCGCGGAGCTTTCCGCCGCGGCCATGTCCATTGTGGACGCGGAGACCACCTCCGCCGCACCTGCCTTCGGGACGGACCCGGCGGACACCATCGGCACCGGGCCCTACCGGGTGACCGAGTGGGTCACCAACGACCATTACACCCTGGAATACAACGACCGCTACTGGGGCCCGGCGCCTGACGTAAAGCACGTGCTTGTCCGGGTCATCCCCGACGCCGGCACCCAAAGCCTCATGTTCCAAAACGGGGAGCTGGACATCCTGGACCTGCAGAATGTGGACACCGCCATTGTGGAATCCCTCTACAAGCCCCTGTACGCCGACCGCATCGTCAGCACCCCCAAAGTGGGGCTGACCTATCTTGCCCTGAACGAAAACCAGAAGTACCTCAAGGACGTGCGCGTCCGCAAGGCCATCGGCATGGCCCTGAACGTCCAGGAGCTGATCGAGGACCTGTATTACGGAAACGCCATCCGGGAGAACGGCATCATTCCCACCGGCATCTGGGGGCACAACGACGCCCTGGAGGGCTTTGCCTATGACCCGGAAGGCGCGAAGGCCCTTCTGAAGGAAGCCGGCTACGGGGAAGGGGAAGTCCGCTTTGAGATCGCCATGGATTCCTCTTCCACCAGCGTTATCCAGCTGGTCAACCACAGCCTGAGCCAGATGCTTGAGAAGGCGGGCATCATCGCCACGGTGGTGACCTACGACCACGCGTCCTGGCTGGCCAAGCGCACCGCCGGGGAGGTCGAGTCCTTCGTGGCCCGCTGGGGCATGGATTACAACGACCCCGCCAACATCATGTTCACCTTCTTCGGGGGCCCCGCGCAAACGGCCGAACGCAGCCTGAACTACCCGGACCTGGAGGTCATGGCCCGGGTGGCCGCCGCCTCCGCCATCGTGGAGGACGAGGCCCGCAGGGCGGAATACCAGGCGCTTGAAAAACGCATCATCTCCGTGGACGCCGCCTGGATCCCGCTGTATGAGGACCTGCATCTGTACTGCCTGGGCAGCCGCGTTCACTCGTTCACCCCGCAGTGGGCCGGCTTCTCGGATTATTACGCGGCGGACGTCTCTCTCCGCTGAACCCAAAGAGGGCGCGCAGGGGGCTTTCCCTCCCCGCGCGCCCTCTTTGGATCCCCTGCCGGCCCGCCGCCGCGGGTCTGAAGGAGGGCTTATGTTCCACACCATCCTGAAGCGTGCGCTGCAGGCCGCCGCGGTGCTGGCGGTCGTGGCCCTTTTGATCTTCCTGATGCTGCGCGTGGTGCCCGGCGACCCGGTCACCACCCTCATGGGAGAGCACGCCAGCGCCGCTACCATTGCCCGCATGACCGCGGAGCTGGGGCTGGACCAGCCCATCCACGTCCAGTTCCTGCGATACCTTGCCGGGGCCCTCCGGGGGGATTTCGGCACCAGCTATTCCCTGGGCAAGCCTGTTTCCGCCCTGATCGGCGCGGCCTTCATCAACACCCTGGTCCTCGCTGCCGCCGCGGCGCTGTTCGCCTGGGTGCTGGGGATCTTCTGCGGGATCGCCTCCGCCTGGAAAAAGAATTCCTTCCCGGACCGTTTGTTTATGGGCTTGAGCCTGCTGGGGGTCTCCATGCCCGTCTTCCTGGTGGCCATGGTGCTTCAATATGTGTTCGCCTATCATCTGCACTGGCTTCCCATCTCCGGCGTCAGCGGGTGGAAAAGCTTCATCCTGCCCGCCATCGCCCTGGGATGGAACTCCGCCGGAAGCATCGCAAGGCTCGTTCGCTCCTCGCTGCTGGAAGTCCTTCGGGCGGATTACATCGACACGGCCCGGGCCAAAGGCCGGGGGCAGGCCGGCGTCATGTTCCTGCACGCCCTCAAAAACACCCTCCTTCCGGTCATTACCATGATGGCCCTGCAGTTTTCGGGCCTGCTGTCCGGCGCCGTCATCACGGAGACGGTCTTTTCCATCAACGGCATCGGCCGTCTGGCCGTCCAGGCCATTTCCGGCCGGGACATTCCGCTGCTGCAGGGTACCGCGCTGTTTTCCACCGCGGTGGTCATTCTGGGCAATCTTCTGGCGGACTGCCTGTACGCTGTCCTGGATCCCCGGATCCGGAAGGAGGCCTGAAGATGTCCTTTTCATTCCGCCTCAGGGGCAAAAAGGCCCCTGACGTCACGCAGACCCCTGCCGGAGAGGCCCCGGGCCTCCGGAGCGTTCTTTGCCGGCTTGCCTCGGAAAACCGCCTGGCGGTCTTCTCCGCCCTGGTGATCCTCCTTGTCGTCCTCGCGGCGATTTTCGCCCCCCTCCTGACCCCCTATACCGAAAAAGAGATGGACCTGAAAAGCCGCCTCTCCCCGCCCAGCGCGGCACACCCTTTCGGCACCGACGAAGGCGGACGGGACATCCTGGCGCGGCTGCTCTTTGGGGCCCGGATTTCCCTGCTGGTGGGGGTGGTCCCCACCCTGCTGAGCATGGTCCTGGGGGCCGCTTTGGGCATGCTGGCCGGATATACCGGCGGGAAGACCGACGTTTTCATCATGCGGCTCGCGGACATCACCCTGGCCTTTCCCTCCATGCTGCTGGCCATGGTCATTATGTACACCCTCGGCAGCGGTCTTGTGAACGTCTTCCTGACCCTCGCCCTGGTCAACTGGGCCAGCGTGGCCCGGGTGGTCCGCGCCGAGACCCTGCGGCTGAAAAGCGCCGAATACGTCGACGCCGCCCGCATCATCGGGGTCCCGCGCCTGAAGGTCATCCGGCGGCATATCCTGCCCAACTGCATGCCCACCCTGATCGTGCTGTTTACCCTGAATGTCCCCTCCTCCATCCTGACGGAAAGCAGCCTAAGCTTTCTGGGCCTTGGCATCCAGGCGCCCCAGGCCTCCTGGGGCCTGATGGTCAACGCGGGGCGGCAGTTCCTCTACAACGCCCCCTGGCTCAGCTTTATCCCGGGCCTTGCCATCATGGTGGTGGTCATGGCCTTCAATTTCCTGGGGGACGGGCTCAGGGATGCCCTGGAGCCCCGGTAGCCTATTCAAGGAGCTTGTATGGAGCAATACACGCTGGAAGTCGAGCATCTGAACGCGTCTTTTTTTACCCGGGCCGGGGAAGTCCAGGCGGTCAGGGACGTGTCCCTCCGGATCCCGCAGGGACAAATCGTCGGCATCGTCGGGGAATCGGGCTGCGGGAAAAGCATGCTGGCCCGTTCCGTCATCGGCCTTCTTCGGGAACCCGGCCGCGTGGTCAGCGGGCGGATCCTTCTGGACGGGACGGACCTGCTGGCCCTTCCGGAGCGCGACAGGCGAAAGCTCCGGGGAAACCGGATCTCCATGGTCTTTCAGGAACCCATGACCAGCCTGAATCCGGTGATGAAGGTGGGCCCTCAGGTGGAAGAAGTGCTGCGCCTTCATACCTCCTGTACTGCAGGGGAAGCCCGGCAAAGGACCCTGGAGGTCTTCCGGGCCGCCGGTATCCCGGACCCCGAGCGGCGGCTCCACTGTTATCCCCACCAGCTGTCGGGCGGGCTGCGTCAGCGGGTCATGATCGCCATGGCCATGGTGCTCCGGCCCCGCCTGCTGATCGCGGACGAGCCCACCACCGCCCTGGACGTCACGGTGGAGGCGCAGATCCTGCGCCTGATGCGTTCCCTTTGCGGCCTTGGCACCTCGGTAATGCTCATCACCCACAGCCTGGGCGTCGTAGCCCGGGTCTGCGACCGGGTCTATGTCATGTACGCCGGGCAGATGGTGGAGCACGCAGATACCCTGACCCTGTTCCAGCACCCCCTTCACCCCTATACCCGGGGGCTCCTTGACGCCGTTTCCTCCCTTCTTCGGGAGGGGGAGCGCCTGGATACCATCCCAGGCCTCGTTCCAAGCCTTCTCCATCCCCCCGCCGGCTGTGCCTTTGCCCCCCGGTGCCCGCAGTGCCGGGCAGAATGCGCTTCCCCGGCGGACCTCCGGGAGGCCGCCCCCGGACATCTGGTTCGCTGCCCCTTTGTCCCCTGCTGATCTTCCGCCGTCTGGAGGCCGATATGGAAAACCTTCTGCTGGAAGCCAAAGACCTGGTCAAGGAATTCCCCGCCGGACGCAGAAAAAAGCTGCATGCCGTCTCCGGCGTGTCCCTGCGGCTGTACCGGGGGGAAACGCTGGGGCTGGTGGGCGAATCCGGCTGCGGAAAATCGACCCTTGCGCGGCTGATGGTCCGCCTGATCACGCCCACCTCCGGACAGATCCTGATGGATGGGATCGACCTGACCGCCCTCTCCGACAAGGCCTACAGCCCCTACCGCCGCCGGCTCCAGATGGTCTTTCAGGACCCGTATGCTTCCCTGGATCCCCGTATGACCGTCCGGGATCTGATCGCCGAGCCCATGGAGACCTTCCGCGCATGCCCCTCAGGGAAGGAAACCACGCGGAAGGTCCGGGCCCTGCTGGAAGCAGTGGGCCTGCCGCAGGAGGCCCTGTACCGCTATCCGGGGCAGTTCTCCGGGGGGCAGCGGCAGCGCATCGGCATCGCCCGGGCCATTTCCCAGGACCCGGACCTCATTGTCTGTGACGAACCGGTTTCCGCCCTGGACATCTCCGTGCAGAATCAGATCCTGAACCTGCTTTCCGACCTGAAAAAGGCCCGGGGCATGGCTTACCTGTTCATCAGCCATGATTTGACCGTGGTGCGCCACCTCTCCGACCGGGTCGCCGTCATGTTCCTGGGACGGATTTGCGAAACTGGCCCCACCCGGCAGGTCTTTGCCGCCCCCATGCATCCTTACACCCGCCTTCTGCTGAACGCGGTCCCCCGGCCGGACCCCCTCCTTGGCAGGGAGGACCTTCCCCTGCTGACCGGAGAGGTGCCCAGCGCCGTGGACCCGCCTTCCGGCTGCCGCTTCCGCACCCGCTGCCCCTATGCCCGGGAAAAATGTGCCCGGGAGGTCCCCTCCTTCGCCGTCCGCGACGGGCAGGAGGCGGCCTGCCATTTCCCCCTGCCCGCCCCGTCCTGACCTGTTCCCCGCGGCAAACGGATCTTCCGCTTGCTGGACATTTGTTGGACGTCCTGTGCTACACTGTTTTCACCTGGACCGGCCCTGCGCCGTTCAGCCCCGCCGCAAGCATGCGGCATCTTCGACTTTTACAGGAGGCAAATCCGATGAAACGCGTTCTTTCCCTTGGCCTTGCGGCCCTTCTGGCCGTTTCTTCCCTCTCCGCCGCACTGGGTGAAGAGGATCCCGGCCTCGATTTCCATCCCGCGGAAACCGTGGAGGAGTCCTCCGAAAACGGATATGAAAGCGACACTGGCGACGTCCTGGAATACCTTGGCGATCCGGATGAGCCTTTTTCGCAGGACCTGATCGTCTCTTCCGACCCCGGGGACGATGAGGAGGAATCTGACAGCGAGGAAAGCGGCTATTCCTTTGAGACCGACGAATACTATTTTGATCCGCCCGTGTACATGTTTGTCTACACCGACAATTACGGGGATCTGAACGTCCGGAACAATCCGGATACCCGGGGCACCACGGTCATCGGCCGCCTTCCCTACGGCACCCGGGTGAAGATCGTCGCCCAGCCCCGGTCCGCCCCGGACTGGTACATGATCGAGTTCCTGGGGGGACGCGGCGACGCGGGCTACGTCATGCAGCGCTACCTTGTGGACAATCCTCCGGCCCCCAAGCCCCAGAAGCGCTCCTCCGAAAGCGGGCAGAAGGAAAGCAGCTCCGGCCAGCAGAGCCAGGCCGCCCAGGGGCTTCAGGATCTGAACCGGCAGCTTGCCACGGCCGGCTCCTTCGCCTCGCCCCTGTCCGCAGTCGTCCGCGCGTCCCGCACGACCGGCCGGGTCAATTTCCGCGTCGGCCCCAGCATGTCCTCTGATCTGATCTTCCCGCTGCCGGACGGCCATCCGCTGACGGTCCTTGGCGCCACCGACGACTGGTATCAGGTGATGGACGCGCAAAGCGGCAGGGTCGGCTACATCCACAAGAACTACGTCAGCGTGCAGGCCGTATCCCTGATCAGCGTATCCTCCGGCGCCCCCAAGGAGCAGCTGGGCCGTCTGAGCGTGAACGGGGAGTTCTCCCTCCAGTGCCGGCTGCCGGAGGGCTATCAGCTGCAGGTCATCAGCACCCAAAGCTCCAGGATCACCGCATCCATCACCTCCACGGATCTCTCAAAGCCGGTGCTCTACCTGACCATCGCCTACAGCGAGCTGTACTCCGGCGCCCGCCGGCTGAATGATTTCGGCCCGGACGATCTTCTGGTGCTGGAAAGCACCTTTACCAACATGAACCAGGTGGAAATCTCCTACCGTCAGACCGCCTACGGCACCAAGCTCCTGGTGGCCCGTGAAACCGGCGCGGACGCCGATTTTGTGGACATTTTCACGGTCTACATGGGCTATGCCATCGAGTTCGTCATGACGCCCAATCCCGGAAGCGCGGACAAGACGCTGACCGAAAAGCAGGTCCAGATGTGCGTGGATTTCCTGAGCGACCTGGATTTTGTCCAGGTCCGCTGAGGATCCCGCTCTCCGCTGCCAGGCAGGGGCCCTTCCCCGTATCAATCCCCGGGGAACATTCCCTGCCTGAAGACAGACGATGCGGACCTTTGATACCGTTTGGCCGCGGCCTGACGGAAACAGGATCCGGAGGGAACCCCTCCGAAAACGATTCGAGGAGAACAGTATGAAAACGGATGTGATTTGTGTCAACAGCTTGGGCGCGCAGATGGATGCGGCCCTGACGCAGGCGGATAAGGTTGCCGCCTACAAGGAGCTCTCCCACAAGGGCGCCCTTCATCTGCGCCTTCTGACGGAAGAAATGATGGGCATGATGCGCTCCATCACCGGCGAAAAGGAAGGCACCTTCTGGATCGAGGATACGCCCGACGGCGTCTTCCAGCTGCACCTGCGGGTGGTGACCCCCATGGACAGCGAAAAACGGGATCAGCTCCTGTCCGCCTCCACCTCCGGGAAAAACGAATACGCCAGGGGGCTGATGGGCCGGCTGCGGGATTTTTTTTCCCGCGGTCTCTCCCAGGACGGCTCCCTTCCCCCCAGCCCGCTGCTGGCCCCGGCTGTTTTTGAAAGTTCCTCCTCCCCGACCCTGGATTGGGAATGGACCATGACCTCCTATCAGGCGGAGCTTTCCGTCCTGGTCAGGCAGAAGGACCCTGCCTCCTGCGAGATGTGGGACGAACTGGAAAAATCCGTCGTCGCGCATGTGGCGGACGAAGTCCGGGTCAGCATCCACGGATCCGACGCGGAAATGATCATTTACAAAAAACTGGTCTGAACCCAGACCCTCAAGGCCCGTTTCCCTACCGGACGCGGGCCCCTTCTTGTCCCGGACAGCTTCCGTCCTTCCGGAAGACGCTTTGATCAGGGGGGCATGCCATGCGCAACCGCAAATCCGTTCGTCAGATGAACGATTGGGAGCTGCTGAGCCACTCCATGCAGAGCCGGGTGTTTCGCCTGACCCTGCTCAGCGGCGTGATCCTTTGGATCGTTTCCCTGGCCGTGGGGCTTTACCTGTATTCCCGTTCCCTGGTCCGCCAGTATATCACGCAGTCCTACGTGCTGGTGCGCAGCGCCGCCCTTCTCACCGAAACAGCTGTCGACGAGGACCAGTTCACCCGGGAAGTCATGGAGATTTACCGGTCCCTGACGCCGGAGGAACGGGCCCAGACCGGCACGGAAGCGTATCGCCAGCGCTTCGCCCATGCCGCCGCCAGTCCAGCCTACAAGATCCTTGAAAACACCCTGAAGGAATTCAGCGAGGCCAGCGACGTTCGCGACCTGTATTTTGCCGTGTACGACCGCCAGAACCTGGCCCTGGTCTACTTCTGTGATCCGGGGCCGGGGGACAGCCCTCCCGAGCACATGCCCGGGGAATGGGATCCCCTGGAGGAAAGCGCGCTCAAGCTCTTCCTCAACTGGGACGGGAAAACCCCCATGAACGACCAGGGGCGGACCAGCATCCTGGGATGGGTGTGCACCAGCGGATACCCCCTGAAAAACGCCGACGGGACCATTAACGGGTATCTGCTGGGCGACATCACCATGGACAGGATCTGGAACGGCATGCAGGTCTTCGCCGTCCAGTTTACCCTCGCCATGCTGCTGGTCGTGCTGCTGACCGGCTTGTTCATCGCCCGGCGGATTAAAAAGAATCACGTCATTCCCATCACCCGTATTTCCGACGCGGCACAAAAGTATGTCACCGACCGCAGAAACGGCCAGACCGCTTCCCATTTTGCCGCCCTGGACATTCACACCGGGGACGAGGTGGAAAACCTCAGCCTGATCATGGCGGACATGGAACGGGACCTGAACGCGTATGAGGAAGACCTGAAGCGGATCACCGCGGAGGAGGAGCGCATCAGGACCGAGCTCGATCTGGCCAAACGCATCCAGGCGAACATGCTGCCCAGACGGTTCCCGCCCTTCCCGGACCGGAAAGATCTGGATATCTATGCCTCCATGACCCCCGCCAAAGAGGTTGGCGGAGACTTTTATGATTTCTTTTTGATTGATCCGGACCATCTGGGCATGGTCATCGCTGATGTCAGCGGAAAAGGCATTCCCGCCGCGCTGTTCATGATGGCCTCCCGGATCCTGCTCCGCCAATACGCCCTGTCCGGCTTAAAGCCCTCCCAAATCCTGGACGCGGCCAACCGGCAGATCTGCGACAACAACCCGGAGCAGATGTTCGTCACCGTCTGGCTCGGCATCCTGGACCTGAGGACCGGCCATCTGGTGGCGGCCAACGCCGGTCACGAGTATCCGGTCCTCCGTCAGCCCGGGGAGCCCTTTGCCCTCTACCGGGACAAGCACGGCTTTGTACTGGGCGGCATGGAAACCGTCCGCTATCGGGATTATGAACTGGACCTGAAGGAAGGCGCCTGCCTCCTCCTGTACACCGACGGGATCCCGGAGGCTACCAACGCCCGGTCGGAACTGTTCGGTGTCCCCCGGATGCTGGACGCCCTTAACGCCGCTCCGGAGGAAGACGCCCGTGGCCTGGTGGAGCACCTGAAACAGACTGCCCAGCGCTTCGCCGGGGAAGCGTCCCAGTTTGACGACATGACCCTGCTGGCCATACGCTACCTGGGCAACAATTCCCTGCCGGAGGAACCCTGAACCCCTGAAATCCCCGCGTTAAAGGACGCGGGGATTTTTCCGTCCCCAGCCGGCGGTGTTTTTCCGCCTTCAAAGGCCTCCTGCACCACCCCTTCCGGGCATCCGGAAAAGCGCTGACAGATTTAAAAAAAAAGCTTGCATTTTCCTGAAATTGTGGTATACTTATCAGGCTCTCAGTTGATGCGCCCTTAGCTCAGCTGGATAGAGTGTTTGACTACGAATCAAAAGGCCGTGAGTTCGAATCTCGCAGGGCGCACCAAAGAAAAAGCCCCGGAAACCTTGGAAATCAAGGGTTCCGGGGCTTTTTCATGCTGAAAACGAAAGCGGGAATTTGAGGAAAAAAGAGGGGTTTTGAGGAAGTTTTAAAAAAATTTGGGGGTCAGATCGGGGGCCAGTTAAATTCGCCAGGGGGCGTATTTCCAAATCAGCCGCGTGTCAAGAATCCAAACTTCATGAAGATAACCGAGTTTTTTCATTTTTTCTTTAACTAAGCTGTAATCCTTGCCATTGAATTCGGCAAATTCTTCGTCCGTCATGTAGTTTGGATTTTCGAAGCTGATGATGTGCTGATAATAGTCCATTGTATACAGCTTGTTCGAGACTTCATCCGGGCGAGCCGGGCATTGTACAGTTCCTGCCTGGCACGGACATCTGCTTCCAGCCTTGCACGCCCTTTCGCGTCAGTACAGTATTCCAGCTCCAGCACGCCGATTAACGCCATCTTATGCTGTGAAAGCTTCTTCCAGCCCTTGAACCGGTCAGGGCAAAAGGGCGGCCTGGTTCGGCAGCCCGTCTTGACAATACTAATATTTATTAGTATAATAACTAACGATATATAGTTTATAAGGGAGTCTCAAGGATGGACCGAAAGGAAGAAATCATCCATGCCGCACTGGAATTGGCTTCCGTGAACGGATTCAAGTCCCTATCCATGTCACAGATTGCCAAAAAGGTCGGAATCAAAGCGCCTTCGCTGTACAATCATTTCAAGTCCAAGGATGAGATCGTCAAGGCGATGTACAGCACGCTAAGGGAAAAAGCACTCAAAGGCCGATCTGGGGACTTCCCCGATCCAGGAGCGTTTGCCTCCAAAGGCCTGGAGCAGATCCTGACGGAATCACTTTCCGCCTATCTGGGAATGATCTTGGATCGGAACATGCTGCTGTTTTTCCGCGTCCTCTATTCAGAGCGGTCGATCAATCCCCTGGCAGCAAAGATCATGCTGGATGAAACGGAACACATGATCCGGGCAACGAGGAATCTTTTCTACGCGCTGGCCGTTCACGGAAAGATGAAAAGCGACGGCATAGACACGGCTGCCATGACTTTCGCCCTCACAGTCCACTCGCTGATCGATACCCGGATGGATATGCTCACCGCCGGGAAAGCAGATTCCTTTGGGGAGAACCAAAGCCATTTCACAAAGGAGCTGCTCGCTTTTGTGAAATGGTTTTGCGCTCAGGTTGGAGGAAGATCGAATGAACAGGAAACTGATTAACTGGCTTGGACTGACCGGCGTCACCGCGCTCCTGTCCTACACATTGGCAGTGGTTATTGCGCCCTCCGCGTTCCCCGGATATAACTGGATGGCGCAGGCGGTCAGTGATTTGTCCGCCGAAAATGCGCCCTCCAAAATGCTTTGGAATCAGATCGCGGCTTTGTACGGCGTATGCAGCGTCGTCTGCGCGACATGTGTTTCCATCTTTGTATCCGAAAACAAAGTCTCCTCGCGGCTGTTCCGGGTCGGAATGCACCTTTTTACGATCATGACCTGGGTCTCTTATGTGGGATATGCCATGTTCCCGCTTTCCGACAGCGGGAAAGAAATCGCATCTTTTCAGGAAATCATGCACATGGGGGTAACGATCGCCGTCGTACTGCTGTCGATCGTATCGCTGGTATGCCTGATCGCCGCCGGCTTCCGAAAGGACGGGATCCGGGGGATCGGAATCAGCGCTGCCGTGGCGCTGGCTATGATGATGGCAGGCGCTATCGGCCAGAGCACCGTCCCTCCGCAATACTTTGGGGTTGTGGAACGCTTCAGTGTATTCGCGGCGGTCGGTTTCGGCGCCGTATGCGGGTTTTTCTTGTTCAATCGTTTTCATCTTCCGTCAGGCTCTGCCGGCTGTGCCGGCAAGTAAAGCATTGCCTGACAGCCCCGGCTTTATCGGGGATACGCAGTTTGTCCATGTCTTTGGGCGATTCCGGAACGGGATGCTCCCCATGGTTCGGGATGATACTCAAAGGCTTTTTTTGTTCTGACCGCTGTTCCGCCCCTCTGCATGCCATACGGTGCCGTGCCCGGGTCCGCTTAAACGGACCCCCGCCGTCCTACAGGCCTTCCCTCTCAAAAAAACGGCTTTCCCCGGACCGCCTTCAGCTTCTCCCTCAGAAGGGCCCCATCATACGACGGATTATCCAGACACGCATCGATATGGCGGACCGCGAAGGAGAAGCTTTTGAAGTTGCCCGGGGGGATCAGGGTATCCACGCCCAGGGACAAAGCGTATTTCATCGCGGACAAACCATATTCCATCTCCCGGTCCGTGTCGATCGGTTTGCACCAGGATTTGGGGAAGCATCCCCTGTCCTCTCCGGGATCCCAGCGCCTTTCGATGAACGCCTTCATGCACAGGATGCCCATCTTTTTCTCTTTGGCCTTTTCCAGCAGCCGGTTTCCCATGCCGTGTTCCATGTTCATAAACCAGTTGAAGGGAAAAAGAACGGTGTCAAACGGAAACAGCCGGATCATTTCAAGCGCTGCGTCCTCGCTGTGGGCTGTAATGCCCAGGTATCTGGCTATTCCCCGCTGCTTCAGCGTCCGCATCAGCTCCATAACGCCCCCCGGGGCAAAGGCCTTTTCGACATCCTCCAGGGACGACACCGCATGCAGCTGGTAGACGTCAAAGTGATCGGTCTTGAGCAGTTTCAGCGACTCCTGCAAGTCCTTTTCCGCGCCCTCCCTGTCCCTGCGGGCTGTCTTGCAGGCCAGGCTCACCTCGTTCCTGTGCCCCTGAAGGGATCTGCCCAGCTGTTCCTGGGCGTTTCCGTAGGCCGGGGCGACATCAAAATAATTCACGTCTTCCTCCAGCGCCCAGGCGACATACCGGTCCGAGGCCTCCTGCCCCTCCGACGGATAGGACACGTGATCATAGAACCCGGCGGAAACAATGCCGCCGTAGGACACGCGGGAGATTTGAAGATCCGTATTCCCCAGTTTTCTGTACTGCATCCTGTTTTTCCTTTCCGCAGTCCTGCCTGCTTCTTTCTTCTGTGCGCACCAAAGGGGGCACGGGGGCCACACGCTCAAGAATAGCATATCCCGCCCCCGCCGCCAACAGAAATGGTCGTTTCCCCGTATTTGGACTCCACGGCGGTTCCCTAAAAAGCATCGCAAGCGCGTCAAACGGAGGGCAAGCGGTCCGTCCCTTGTCTTTTGGCCGCCCGTCTGCTAAAATCCGGGTATGCGGAAAACGGGTTTTCTCCGGCGGCCGGAAGGGTCCATCGTTCAATGGGCTTTTCGCTTCCGTCCTTTCCCCTTTTTTGGACAGCCTTCCTTCAACCTTTCTTCAATCTGCGGCGCTTAGTCTTGTACCCGAATAGGGATCTCCCAAAGGATCCTTTCAAAGAGGTGGACAAGATGAAAAAGAGCGTATCCCTGCTGCTTTCCTTTGTACTGCTGACCTCCGGCTGCCCCGCTCTGGGCGAAACCCGGGAAGCGTCTGACAAGGAAAGGATCGAGTATGCCCTGAACCTGAAAAACGACCCGGACCAGGAATGGAGCTACAGCGCGTCCTCGGACGCCTGGACCCTTTCCGTCGTGTCTGCGGTCTGTGCGCCTGTGATCGCAGACGAAGAAGGGGTATCGGTATGCGTTCCAGGCGCGTATGTCACCGGCATAGACACGGACGGCGACGGCAGCGCGGACATCACCGGGGACAATTACGCCGGGGCCGTCAAGGGCAGCCTGGTGATCGACTATGACGCGGCCGTCACCAGTGCGAACGGACAGACCTACTCCGCCGCCACCGCGCCGGTCATCCTGAACACCGGCACCGCGGGCTATGGCAGCAGCCGCAATCCCACCGCTTCCGCCGCCTATGCCGCGCAGGGATACATCAACGTCGCCTGCGGCAACCGCGGCAAGCAGGACAGCTATACCGATGCGCAGGGCAATACCGTCTACACCGGCGACGTCATCGACTACGGCCAGGAGGATTATGTGTTCGGTTCTCCCACCAAGAACGCCCGCCATTGGAGCGTCTTTGTCCTCCGGGCCCTGGAAGAAAACGCGGACACCCTGGAGCCGCTTTTCCAATAACCGCCGGTTGGTTTTCTTTCCCCATCTTTCGGGCGCTGCCCGTATGCCAAAGGAGGGATCCGCTTGAGAATCCTGTTGGCCGAAGACGAAAAACGCATGGCTGCGGCCCTCACCGCCCTGCTGAAGCAGGAAAAATACGACGTCGATCCGGTCGGGGACGGCGCTTCCGCGCTCGTGGCCCTGGAGACCGGGATGTACGATATCGCGGTGCTGGATGTGATGATGCCGGAGATGGATGGCTTTGAGACCGCCCGCCGTGCCAGAAGCAGCGGCGTCAAAACCCCCATCCTGATGCTGACCGCCAAAGGCCTTTTGGAGGACAAGGTCACGGGGCTTGACAGCGGCGCGGATGACTACCTGACCAAACCCTTCCAGACAGAGGAACTGCTGGCCAGGCTGCGGGCCCTGGGCCGCCGGAACGCCAGCTTCCAGGACGGAAGCCTCCGCTTCGGCGACCTGATGCTGGACACCGCCAAGGCGGCGCTCACCTGCCTGGAGACCGGCCAGACGGTCAGGCTCAGCGAAAAGGAAATGCGCATCCTGGAGTACATGTTTTTGAACCAGGGGCAGATCCTGACCCGGGAACAGCTGACCGTCAAGATCTGGGGATTTGAAAACGAGGCGGAGTACAACAACGTGGAAGTGTATATGTCCTTTACCCGGAAAAAGCTGGCCTTTGTCGGCTCAAAGGTCGAGATCAAGGCCGTCCGAGGCCTGGGCTATGCACTGAGGACGGCAGCGGACGCTGCCGGCGGACGATGACCGCCCCCAAAGGACCCGCGGGACGCCGGGAGGATCAGGTGTTCAGGCGGTCCAGAAGAAAGATCATCCTGGCCATCATGGGATCGCTGCTTTTGCTGTTTGTGATCACCCTGTCCGTCATCCTGTTCGCAAGCTACCGGGAAATCCGGCAGCAGAACCGGAACATGCTCGAAAGATATGCCGAACTGTACTTCCTGGACCAGGATCCGTCCGGCGGGTCCCTCTCCGTCCCGGCGCTTCCTCCGGACGCGCCGGAGGGCGCGGTCCCCGAACCGCCGGACGGAAAGCCGCCCCTGGACAGACGGCCGGATTACCAGCTTTCCACCTTTTATTCTGTCGCCTTCGGGAAGGACGGTACGGTGCTGAAGGCGGACACCGGAGAAAAGGCGGTTTACAGCAAGGAAGCCCTGGTGGCCATCGCGCGGAAGATTCTGGACGAAGGGAGCGCATCCGGCAGAACGGGAAACCTGGCCTATGTCGTCGGCCATCGGCCGGACTATACCCTGGTCGCCCTGATGGACAACACGGTTTCGGAAAGCGGGCTGCGCACCCTTTTGCGCAATGTAGTGATCATCGGCTTTTTCTCCATCGCCGGGATGTTCTTTGTCGCTTTGTACCTGTCAAAGAAGATCATCCGTCCCCTGGAGGAAAACGACCTGCGGCAGAAACGCTTTGTCTCCGACGCGAGCCATGAGCTGAAAACACCGGTCGCGGTCATCGCGGCCAATGCCGAGCTGCTCAACCGGGAAATCGGCGAAAACGAATGGCTGGCCAATATCCGGTATGAGAACGAACGCATGGGCGGGCTGGTCCGGCAGCTTTTGGACCTTTCCAGGGCGGAAAACACCGGGGTCAAAATGGAGCCGGTCGACTTTTCCCGCGTTGTGACCGGGGAAGCGCTGGTCTTTGAGACCCTTGCCTTTGAGAACGGGAAAACCCTTCGGACCGACATCGAGGAAGGTGTCCTGCTGACAGGTGATCCGACACAGCTGGGCCAGATCGTATCCATCCTGCTGGACAATGCCATCCGGCACGCCACCGGAAACGAAATCCGTCTGGACCTGAAGCGTCAGGGACACACCGCGCTGCTGCAGGTCCTAAACGACGCTCCAGAGATCCCGCCTGAAAAGCTGACCCATCTTTTTGACCGGTTTTATCGGCTGGACGAGGCCCGGAGCGACGACGGTCCCCATTACGGCCTGGGGCTCTCCATTGCCAAGGTCCTCACCGAAAAGCACGGCGGGAGCATCGGCGTCTCCTGCCGGGACGGGAAGATACGGTTTGCGGTGTCCCTTCCCCAAAGAAAATAAAAAGCTTCAATACAGTTTCAATCAGCCTCCCTTATCCTGACCCTGTCAGCGGCAAGGGAGGCTTTCCATTCGGACGCCCGGCCGCCTGACGGGGCTGCCGCGGTTTTCATGAAGCAGCCTGTGGGAAGACCGGGTCCGCAAGCCCGGCCCAAAGAGCGTCCAACTCAGCGAAAGGAGCATGACAGATGCGAAAAACCTTGACAGCGCTGCTGCTGGCCTGCCTGATGGCCTTCAGCGCCTGCACAGCGGAAACCATTTATAGGACCGATCAGGCCGATCAGAGTGCCGTGGAGGTTTCCGGCACTGAAAGCCGGATCATCACGGGAGCGGTCATCCAAAAGACCGGTGGAGACGCCTCAAGCCCCGACGCGGCCAGCTTCCGGGGCGTCAACGCCGCGGTGCGGGTGTATGACCGGGCGACCCTGACCCTTCAAAACTGCGTCATCGAGGCGAGCGCCCGGAACGCCACCGGCGTCTTTGCCTATGACGGCGGGACCGTCCATCTTTCAGACTGCACCATCCAGGTCACCGGCGGGGGCGCAGGCGGCGTGCAGGTGGCCGGCGGCGGCACCCTGACCGGCAGCAACCTGACGGTGACCAGCGCCAGCAAGGCGGCCATCCGTTCCGACCGGGGCGGCGGCACCCTGACCCTGGACGGAGGCACCTGTACCTCCACAGGTTCAAACGGCTGTCCCGTCGTTTACAGCACGGCGGACATCACCGTGCGCAGCGCGGTCTGCGTATCGGAGCGGTCCAGGGCCGTCATCATTGAGGGAAAAAACACCGTCACGCTGGAAGACGTCCGCATCGAGGGCAACGACCAGTCCACCAAAGCGGGCAGCGTCCACGCCAACGTCCTAATGTATCAGAGCGCTTCCGGAGACGCGAAGGAAGGCACCAGCGTCTTTTCGATGACCGGCGGGGAAATGACCGCCCACAGCGGGGCCATGTTTTTCTGCACCAATACCTCCGGCGAGATCCGTCTTTGCCGCGCGGGGCTGAACCTGTCCGGGGACGGAACGCTTTTGATCGTCTCCGCCGGCCGCTGGGGAAAGGAA
Source organism: uncultured Clostridia bacterium (assembly GCA_946408995.1). Taxonomy (GTDB): domain Bacteria; phylum Bacillota; class Clostridia; order Christensenellales; family Aristaeellaceae; genus RUG756. Next base: position 32,007 of record CAMJUL010000044.1, read on the forward strand.
GGCCGCAACGGGGGGAACTGCACCCTCCGCGCAGAGGACCAGGCCCTTACCGGCCGGATCACCGTGGACAGTCTTTCCTCCCTGACGATCCATATGACCGCCTCCTCCTTCACCGGCTGTGTCAACCCCCAGGACGAAGGTGGAACGGTCCGCCTGAGCCTTGACGAAGGCAGCGCCTGGACATTGACCGGGGACAGCTTCCTTTCGTCCCTCGACGGGGACCTGACGCGCATTGATGCCAACGGATACCGGCTGTTTGTCGGCGGGGTCCGGGTCCTCTGAGAAAAGAAGGGTTTTCAATGATCCTTCAAGGTTTTAAAGGTATGCTTTTCATGCCTGCGGGGGAGCCCCCGCTGACGGAAGGAACCGGTCCGGTTCGAAAGGAGCGATTTCTATGAAAAAGATCCTCAGTCTTTTGCTCGTATTGGCCCTGTTGTTCTCCACGACGGCTTTCGCGGAAAACGGCCCCAATGGCACCCCGCCCGGAGCCCCTCCGGACGGTCCCATGGGCACCCCGCCTTCCGGTGGCCCCGGAGGCGGCTTTGGCGGCGGCACCCCGCCCGGAGGCGGCGCTTCCTCCTTTGAGTATACCGCCGCCACGTCCGTCACCGAAGGGGCCGTCCTGACGGACGGGGTCTATGCGTCCGATACGGCGGACGAAAGCGCCTTAATGGTCAGCACGGCCGACGACGTCACCCTCGTCAACCCCACCGTCACCAAAGCCGGCGATTCCGACGGCGGCGACAACTGCAACTTTTACGGCCTCAACGCCGCGCTGCTGGTCATGGGCGGCTCCTCCGCGACGATCGTCGGCGGCACGGTCGTCTCCGACGCCGACGGCGCCAACGGCGTCTTCTGCTACGGCGGCAACGGCGCCTCCAATGGCGCCGGCGGCGACGGTACCACCGTGGTCCTCAGCGATACCATCATCACCACCACCGGGGACGGCTCCGGCGGCATCATGACAACCGGCGGCGGCGTCACCTATGCCAACAACCTGACCGTTACCACCTCCGGCCGCTCCTCCGCCCCCATCCGCACGGACCGCGGCGGCGGCACCGTAGTGGTCGACGGCGGCACCTATACCTCCAACGGGCTGGGCTCCCCGGCCATCTATTCCACCGCGGACATCACCGTCCGGAACGCTTGTCTTGTGTCCAATCTCTCCGAGGGCGTGTGCATCGAAGGCATGAACAGCATCACCCTGGAGAACTGCGACCTGACCGCCAACAACACCGCCATGAACGGCAACGCCACCTTCCTGGACAGCATTATGATCTACCAGTCCATGTCCGGCGACGCCGACAGCGGCACCTCTTCCTTTACCATGACGGGCGGCAGTCTGACGAGCCTCTCCGGGCACATGTTCCATGTGACCAACACCCACGCCGTCATCACCCTGTCCAAAGTGAATTTGATAAACGAAGGCAGCGATGTGCTGCTCTCCGTCTGCAGCGACGGCTGGAGCGGCGCCGCCAACACGGCAGACCTCGTATTGGACGCGCAGGCTTTGAGCGGGACCTGCCTGGTGGGCAGCGATTCCACCCTGACCCTGACGCTCCGGAACGCCTCCTCCTTTGAAGGAACGGTCAGCGGAGACATCGTCAGCGCGAAGGGCACGCAGATCTCCTCAGAAATTGGCGCCGTCCATGTGACCCTGGATGAGACCAGCACCTGGACCCTGACCGCCGACACCTTCATCACATCCTTTGAAGGCAGCCTGGAAAACGTGAACGGCAACGGCTATACCCTCTATGTCAACGGAAGCGCCGTGAACTGATCCTCCCCGGCATCTGCCCGCATACGTCCAAAAAAGCCCGGGGCCGGCACTCCATCCGCCGGCCCCGGGCCTCTTTTCCCCTCCGCCTTCGGAATGGGAATCCGGATCGAGTAGGAGGGGGTGATTAGCCCCCGTCCTCTCACCGCACCGTGCGTAC
>CAMJUL010000045.1 GCA_946408995.1 uncultured Clostridia bacterium
CTACCGGGCGGGTTCGGGTCTCTCACCCGTTAGAAACGTGCGCCGCCGGGCGCACCAGACGCGATGACCCCCTCCGTCGGAGGGGGCGTTTTCTGTTATCGTCGTTTTGCTTCCCGCGCGGCAGGAAAATTGACATCCGCCCCGGCCTGGTATATTATCATCCATAGCTGCCCCTTCCCCGTCATCGGAATATGGAGAAAACGCCATGAATGAAGACCGAATCAAAGCGCTCAGAGAAAAAGCGGCCCGGGAAAAGGCCACCCCCGTCGGCCTTCTGAGGAGCCGGCTGGACCTTTTTCCCGTAATGATGGACACCCTGGTCCATCTGATCATCCGGTATCTGGAAAAAAGTCTCCCAGCGGAGGCGTTTGTTCCCCGCTTTCTTGAGGAGGCTGGGCCCTTTTACAGGCGGGTGGAGCTGGGATACAAGCACGAGGAGTACGCGGAAAACTATGCTGCGGAAATCCTTCTGATCCGCTCCGTCTCCGCCGCCTGCGAGGACGGGCGCGCGGGCAGGGCCGACGAGGCGGAGATCTGCCGCCGGGTGGAAGAAGCCGCGGCTCTCTATCATCAAAACAGCACCCCGATCAAAAAGCATTTTCCCTGCTGAACCCCCGCTTTCCGCGGGAGATCGAAAAAGGACCGAAAGGAGCGGGCATGGGCTTTATCAAATTCAGACCCGATGGGTCCAGGCATACGCCGGATAAGGAAGCGAACGCGTCCCAGGCACTGGTGGACTTGGCTGTGGAAACCTGGCGGCTGGAGCGGAGCGTCCGCCGGGCGGTCCCCGGCATGGACCCCATAGAGGCCGACCGGTTTTTGAACCAGTTTGAATGGTACCTGAGGAAGGTAAACGCGGTGCTGTCGGAAAACGGCCTTCGCGCCGTGGACCTGACCGGGGAAGAATACACCGTGGGCCAGGCAGTCACCCCCCTGAACCTGGAGGACTTCCCGGAAGGGATGCCCCTGCGTTTCCGGATCGCCCAGATGGCGGACCCCATCGTCATGGAAAACGGCCGCGTCCGGAAGACGGGGACCGTCCTGCTGGAAGCGGAAACGGAGGAAGGATAAATGCGGTATATCGGCATCGATCTTGGAACCACCAACAGCGCCATCTGCTCTTTTGACGGGGAGAATACCCGGATCTGGAAAAGCCCGGAGCAAAGCAGCGTGACCCCTTCCGCCCTCTATGTGGACCGCCGGGGGCACCGCTTTTACGGCCGCAGGGCCTATGAAATGGCCCCCGCCGACGAAAAGAACGCCGCCACCCTGTTCAAACGCTACCTGGGCACCAATATGAAATTCACTTTGGAGCGCACCGGGGAAAGCCTGACCCCGGAGGAATGCAGCGCTGAGATCCTCCGGGTGCTGTACGGGTACCTTCCCCCCGAATGGCAACAGCAGATGGATACGGTGACGGTGATCACCGTGCCCGCGGCCTTCAACCAGATGAAAAAGGACGCCACCCTGGAGGCCGCAAGGCTTGCCCGCATCGGACAGGTGGCCCTGATGCAGGAGCCGGTGGCCGCGGTCATGAGCGTGATGAAGGGAGCCCCCGTCGACGGCGCCTTCCTGATCTATGACCTGGGCGGAGGTACCTTTGACGTTTCCGTGGCGGAGCACCTGGGCGGGCAGGTCCGCCTGCTGGCCCAGGGAGGCAAGGAAATGTGCGGCGGCCGGGATTGGGACCGGCTGCTGCTGAGGAACCTGGTCATCCCCTGGCTGCATCAGCATTTCCACCTGCCGGAATCCCTCCCCGCCGCCCCGGAATACCGCAGGCTGCGGCAGCTGGCCCTTTTCGCCTGTGAGCAGGCAAAAATCGAACTGTCCTCCCGGGAGGAGGCCTTTGTACAGGTGGATGAAACGCTGCTCCAGTGCGCGGACCTGGACGGAAAGGAGATCTACCTGGACCTTTCCTTCACCCGCAGGCAGCTCAGCGATCTGATCCGCGATCTGATGGCGGAAACCGTGTCGGTTTCCCGGGAGGTGATCCGCAAGGCCGGTCTGCGGGGGGAGGATCTGAAAAAGATCGTGTTCGTGGGCGGGCCCACCGTCTACCCCCCGCTGCAGCAGTATGTGATGGAGGCCCTGCACATCCCGGCGAAGGGCGAGGCGGACCCGATGACCGCCGTGGCGGAGGGAGCGGCCATCTACGCCGAATCCATCGACTGGTCGCGGGAAGACCGCCGGCAGCAGGAGACGGTGCGAAGCGCCGATGAGCGCGATTTTGAGATCCGCTATGAACAGCGCGTTTCCGCCCCGGAGGCGCGCATCGCCCTGCTCCACAAAAGGAACGAAGCCTTCTCCGCGCTGGTCACAGCGGAAGCGGACGGCTGGTCCAGCGGAAAAATCCGCTTTGAGGGGCGGGGGATCCTGACCGTCCCGATCCGCGAAGCCGGGGAAAACGTTTACCGTCTGAGCCTGTTTGACGCCGGGGACCGCCCCGTGACCCTGACGGAACCCCGGATCCGGATCCGGCGGGGAACGGCCTCCGTGACCGCCGTTCCCTCCTCCCACGCGGTGGCCATAAAGGTCCTGGACCGGGTGGGAGGGAAGGCTGTTCCGGTCTATCTGATCACGGAAAACGAGCCCCTGCCCAAGCGCGGCGCCGTGACCCTCCGGTCCGGCAAGCGGCTGATTGCCGGCAGCCCGGAGTCGCTGGTGTTCACCCTCTGGGAGGGGGAGATCCGGGACCCCATCGAAGACAACCGCTACATCGGCATCTACCGGATCCCGGGCACCAGCTTTTCCTCCGGGGTGGTGGCGGTAGGCGCCGAGGTGGTCTGCGAATATGAGATCGACGCCTCCGGCCACCTGAACCTGGGGGTTGCCATTCCGTCGGTGGGCGCCGTGTTCGCCAAACAAAACTACTACAGCCGTTCGGAGGGCCAAACAGATCTTTCGGATCCCTCCGGACTGATGCAGACCGCCAACCGCATGGAAAACCGCCTGCGGGCCCTGGGCCCCATCGCCTTTGATGCGGAAACGGTCCGCATCCTCGCCAGGCTGAACGAGATCCGTCACAGCCTTGGCAGCGAGGATCCGGAGGAGGTGCAGGAGGCTGCGGACGCCCTGCTGGATTGCCAGAAGGCGGTGGCGCGGTTCCGTCAGGAGCACCTGAAGGCGTTCCGCCTCCTGGACCTGAACAATTACCGCCTCCTGCTGGACGGCTACCGGGAGGAAATGGAGGACGCGGACCGCGCATTGCTGAGCAGCCTGTACGATTCAGCCCGGCAGGCCATCGAGCACTACGGGGACACCTACGAATCCATTCTGAACGAGTACCGTGTCCGGGGCTGGCGCGCCCTGCAGCAGTCCGACCGCTTTATCCGGGATCAGTTCGAGGTCCGCGTCTCCAATCCCTCCAATTACACGGATCCCCAGCGCTTCAACGCCCTGAAGGCCGAAGGCCAGACCCTGATCGAAAACCGGCAGTTCAGGAAGCTGAGCGCGCTGATCAGCCAATTGGACCGGTTGGAAAAGCCCCGCCCGCAGGCGGAAGCGGAGAGCATGTTCGAACAGGTCAACGTACTCCGGGGCTGACCCGCCCCTGATCACACGCCACAGGAATGGAGGAAAACGCCCATGGAAGACCGTCCTTTGCGGCCGGGGGACCTGCTTCCCGGAGGAAGCATTCTGAAGGAACGCACCGCAAGGCTTGCAGGCTGGCAGATCTGGCGCACGGAAACCGGCAGCGCCCTTCTGGCGGACGCAGCGCTTGTCCTGCGCTGGGAAGACGAGGGCCAGACCGAACGGGGGGTCTTTCTGCCCCTGAACGATGCCTGGTTTGCCCTGGAGGCCGGGGATTACGGCCTGATCTCCTCCGCGGAAGCAGGGCCCTATCCCCGCACCGTGCAGCAGACCGCCGCCCTGGCGGAGGCCTTTTTGCGCACCCGGAAGGCCTTCCCCGACGGACACCTGGGAAGCGCCCTGTATGTGCCGCAGCTGCCCTGCCTGCTCCTGCCCGGGCAGGGCGAAGACCGGAAGGAGGACCCCTGGACACTGGGGAAATGGGTCTCCGGCGGCATGAACGCGCCCTTTACCGACGAAAAGCGGATGCTGTCCTGGGCCCCCGGACTGACGGAGGATTTGTACAGGTCGCTTCTGAACGCCTTCGGCTGGCGCCAAACCCCTCCGGAAAAGCTGCGGGAACCCCTTGCGTCCTCCGACGCCCCCGCTCTGCCCGCCTCCGCCCCCCGGCAGTCCAGGAAGGAGGGCGAGTTTGTCCTGCCGGGAAGAAAGGAACTGGAGACTTTCTTCCGGGAAAGGATCCTGGACGTGATTGACCGGGAGGAGGAATACCGCCGGATGGGGATTCCTTTTCCCGGGCCCACGCTGCTCATTGGGCCCCCGGGCTGCGGCAAGACCTTCGCGGTGGAACGCCTGGCGGAGTATCTTGGCTGGCCGGTCTTTTCCGTCAATTCCGCCTCCATCGCCTCCAGCTATATCCACGAGACCAGCCGGCTGATCGCCCGGCTGTTTGATGCGGCCATGGACAGCGCCCCCTCGGTGGTGATCATGGACGAAATGGAGGCCTATCTTTCCAGACGGGGCGGCCCGGGCTTCTCCAACACCGCCCATACCGAGGAAATGGCCGAATTCCTCCGGCTGCTGCCCAGGCTGCCGGAAAAAAAGGTGCTGCTCTTTGGCATGACCAACCGTCCGGAGGACATTGACCCGGCGGTCACGCGCAAAGGCCGCTTCGATCACACCCTTGAGCTGGGCCCCCCTTCCCGGGAAGAACTGACAGAGCTTCTCACCTCCCTTCTCAGGGACGTCCCAAAGGAGCAGGGCCTGGACCTGGCGGCCATCGCGGCCCTGCTGGAGGGGCGCCCCATCTCCGACGCGGCCTTCGCCGCACGGGAAGCCGGAAGGCTCGCGGTGGTCCGGCACCGGGATCGCGTGGGGCAGGACCTTCTTGAGGAGGCCTGCCGCGCGCTCAAGGGCGCGAAGGAGCAGGACAAAAAAAGCATCGGCTTTCACTGACGGGAGGAATCCTTTTGCTGACACGCTGTACAGCCTGCGGAAAACCGGTCTGCACCACCTCCTATGGCCCCCGCCGGATCGGGCCGGACGGATTCGCGCTGGTGGAATGCGGATACTGCTATGCCCGTTTTTCCATCCGTTTTGAAACGGAGGGCATCCCCCCCTGGGAGCTGGACTGGAAAAAGCCCCTGTATGACGCAGCCGTCAAGGGCATCCCCGGACCGGAAGGGCTTGAATGGCTGTCGCTCCTGGGAGACTATGAGGACGCGGCGGCGCTGCTTGAAAAGCGGACCGCCGAGGAAGCGGCCCGCCGGGAGGCCATGCGGCTCGCGGAGGAAGCGCGCAGACAAAAAATCCTGCAGGCGGTGCTTTCCTTCTCGGAGGAAACGGGCACCGTGGGGGAAGCGGAAGCCCTTGCCCGGCAGCTGGAAACCCTTCCGGAGGATGCGCTTGGACAAAACGAGCGGGCGGTGTTTGAGAAAAAACGCAAGGCCGTCCGGTACCGCAATGATCTCAGAAGGCTTGAGACCCTCCGGAAGGAAATCAATACCTATCTGCTGCCGGCCTCCCTGGAAGACGTCCTGATGGAACTGGCCCCCCTTGCCGACCTGCCCGGCGCCATGGACCTCATCGCCGCGGCGCAGACGCGCAAAAGCGAGCTGCTCCGCCTGGAAAAGGAGCAAAAGGAGGCCCGGGAACGGGCCGAAAGAAGGCGCAAACGCCTCAAAATCATCCTTGCCGCCGCTGCGGCAGGGGCTATGGTCCTTTTTGTTTTTCTGTCCCTGTTCGTCCGGCAGCCCCGCAGGCTGGCAGAAGCCCGGAACCTGGCCGCATCGGACCGGTGGGAAGAGTCTGTGTCCGCCTACGAGTCCCTGGCGAACAGCCTGCTGATCCGGGCGGACGACAAAAGCGCCGCACAGGAAGAACTGGCCCTCCTCCGGAAGCGCTGGGCGCAGTCCCTTCTGGCGGAGGACCGCTGGGAGGAAGCCCTCACCCAGCTGCACCTTTCGCAGGATACGGAGGCTGAAAAGGAAACACGCCTTCAATACGCCCGGTGGCTTGCAGACCGGGAGGCCTGGGAGGAGGCCATTGGGCAGTGCGTCCTTGCCCGGGACGCAGACACGGAAAATGCGCTGCGGCGGCAATATGCCCGGATCCTGGAAGAAAAGGAAGACTACGCCGGGGCCGCCGCGCAGCTGGAGAAGCTTAAGGACACCGCCAAAGAGACCGCCCGTCTCTACGCCCTGCTGACGCTCAGGGAGAAACGCGCGGGCGATTTTGAATCGGCGGCCGCACACCTTTCCAAGGCTGACGCCGCCCTGCTGGCCTCGGAAGGGGTCACAGCGGAAAGCCTGTACCGGGACTGGGGCTTTGCCCTGGCGGAGGAGGGCGACACGGCCGGGGCCATCAAACGGCTTGAGAAGGCCGGGGACAGCCCCGAAGTGCTGGAAAAGCTGTCCGCCCTTCAGCAGGCGCTGGACACGCAGAGAACGGCCCTGGCCCTGGCGGCCTTCAAGGAAGCCCCGGCTTCCGAAGTGGGGCAAAATGCCGCCTATGAAACGCTGCGGAAGACCGGGGAACAGTTTGAGACCCTGGACGGACTGCTTTTGTATTTCGACTCCCTTCAGCAGGCCGGCGCGGACCTGACGAAGGTCTTTCCGTCCGCCCCGTCCTTTACCGGCCTGAAGCTGCCCGATTTTACGCCCGCGGAGGTTGCGGACATCGATCTGAGCCGGCCCCTGGTCCTGTGGCGGCAGGAATACGAATACAGGATCTCCGCCACGGACGCCTTTTCCTCCCCCTACCCCCTGCATGAGAACGAAAGCGGCTTTCAGTGGAAGCTGCTGCCGGATTGCTGGCTGCGGCTGCCGCAGGACCGCCGGCCCAGATCGCTGGCGGAATGCACCTGTATCCTTCTGATGGACCTGACCTATCCCTATCTGGGACAGGTTTCCGCCAGGACCGTATCCTGGGACTATGTGTCCCTGTTTGCCAAAAAACAGTCCGGCAGCGTCTCCGCCCGGGCAACCCCCTGGAGCAAGTTCTACGGGAACGGCCGCTTCCCCACCTTCGGCGCCGCCGCCCGGCTTCTTTTGTGGGACCCGGCGAACAACCGGGCCGCAGTCCTGGACCAGTGGCAACAGGTTCCGATCGCCTCCATCCTGCCGTCCTCCATCACCGTCGACTGGACCACCCATTCCGCCCTTTCCGTCTCGTCCTTTGACCTTGGCCTGTCGGCCTATCACGACCTGCCCCGGGCCGAAAAGGCCCTGGAGGAAGGGTTCCTTGCCCTGTTGGAAGGAGGGATCGCCCCGTGACAGAGACCGTAAAGTGCTTTAACAGCCATCCCTTCCGGGTCCTTGGAGCCTCCCCCCGGGATTCCCGGGAACGCCTGATCGCCCTTCGGGGCGAGGCGGCGCTCTTTGGGCAGGCGGAGGCGGCAGAGACCGCCCTTTCGGCGCTTTTGCACCCGGACAGCCGCCTGAAGGCCGAGCTTGGCTGGTTCCCTATGACGGAGGAAGGCGAGATCGCCTCCCTGCTGCGCTTCGCAGGTCAGGAGAAAGCCGCCGGGCCCGCCCCGGCGTTCCATACCCGGTCCTTCCTGGCCGTGTTCAATCAGGCCCGGCTTTGCGTTTCCATGCTGCCCCTTCCCGGCGCGGACGCCTTCTCCGCCGCGCTGTACAGCCTGTCCCTCTGCGCGGACACGCTCCTTCCCGATCAGGTGATGTGGGAGCTCAACGAGGACCGCAAGGCCTCCGGCTTCCCGCTTCTTGCCTCCGTGGAGGAACTGGACGCCGCCCTTTCGGACCTTCTTAACCAAACCGCTTCAGATCTTCTCCGGAGGGGACTTCCCTCCCTGCGGGGCCTGGAAGCCAGGCGGCTTTCGCAAAGACTGCTCCAGGAGTACCGGAATGTCAAGTCCCCCCGCCATAACAGCTTCCTGCTGCGCCTGACCGCGGACGCCCTGGCCACCCAGGAATGAGAGGACTTTCTGGCAAAGCGCCTCCCGCTTTCATTCTTCACGGACCCTTTCAAAAAGGGGCTGCCGCAGCTTTCTGCGGCAGCCCCTGCCTTACGGATCGCCGCCCTGAAGCGGCGGGCTTTTTTTATTCGGCGATTTCCAGGGAAAGCCCCATCTCCTGGGCGAACATCGCAGCGGGGCTGTTCTCCGGGGCGCAGACGATCAGCGCCGCGGTGCATCCCTCAAAGGCGGAATCCGGAAACACGGTCACAGACGCGGGGATGTAGATCCACTGGAGCGACGAGGACGCGAAGGCCCTTTCCGGGATCGCCTCCAGGCCGTCGTACAGGCGGATGGCCTTCACGTCGGCCCCTTCAAAGGCCCCCTCCCCGAAGGGCATGTCCGGTTCCAGACGGATCTCGTTTTCCCGGGCCGCCCGTTCGTCGGACAGGGTATACACTCCGCTGTAGGCCCACTCCTCCAGAACGCCGTCGGTCACCAGCGCTTTCAGCCGCCAGGCCCCAAAGCTGCCCAGGGAGACCTCCCCCTGCAAAAGCCCGGTAACATTCCAGGAGGAGACCTCCTTTTCCTCGCCGCCCACAAGCACTTCCACCAGGGTGAATTCCGCCCGCACCGTCTCCGAATCCCCCTGATGGGGCAGGTTGTAGCCCAGCTGGTTTCCGTCCCGAAGGGTGGTTTCAATGGTGTCGGTCGCAAGGAGGCTCTGTCCGGCCGCCTCCTCGGCACGGCCCGGTACCGGAAGCTCCGCAATCAGCCCCAGGCCCAGCAGCAGGCTGAGCGCCGCTGCGGCCACGCGTTTCCTTCCCTTGCTCCTGTCGTTCTTCTGCCTGTTCATGCCGTTTCTGCTCCTTTCTTTGATTAAAGGGTACTCGTTTTGTCCGTCTCCACCCCGCGGGACGAACCTGCGCGTGTTACCGCGCCCCCCCGGGATGCTTTTTCTGCCAGGCCCGGAGGACCTCGTCCCGGGCCCGGCCAACTTTCTCCGCCGTGACCGCCTTTTTGACCGCCTTCTGCAGGCGGGGAGCATCCTCCAGCCCCTCGCACAGGAAGTTCAGCAGCTTTTTCATCCTTCCCAGGGCCACCGGATCCCCGAACCGCGCCAGGTAAGACCGGTACAGTTCCTCCAGGAACGCGGCCATCTCCTCCCCGGAGGCCTCCCGGCCGCCCCGCAGCATCCGCCCAAGGGCCGGGTCACGCAAAAGTCCGCGTCCGATCATCACCCGCTCCTGGCCGGGGCAGGCCCGCTCAAAGGCGGAAATCTCCTCCAGGCTGAACAGGTCCCCGTTGTATACGGCCCGGCTTCCCATCCGCTCCGCCGCCTGCAGGAAAAGATCCAGGTGCGTTTTCCCCCCGTACTGCTCCAGGGCGGTCCTCGGATGGATCACCACCCGCTCAAAAGGATACTCCGAAAGCAGGCGCAGGATCTCCCCGCTCTCCTCCGGGGAAGAAAACCCCACCCGGGTCTTGACCGAAAGGGGCAGCGGGCAGGCCGGAAACACCCGGTCGAAGAAGGCCCTCAGCGCCTTTGGGTCCTTCAGCATCGCGCTGCCGCGTCCCCGGGAAACCACCGTGGGGGCCGGGCAGCCCAGGTTCAGATCGATGCGGGGAAAGCCCCGGTCTTTCAGGACCCCGGCGGCCCATAAAAACACCTCCGGGTCCTTTGTCAGCACCTGGGGCACCGCCGGAACGCCGGCGTTCTCCCCAGGGTCCGTCTCCCGATTTTCCTTTCCCGTCAGGGAATGGGAGGCCGTCAGACGGATAAAGGGGATATAGTATTCCTCCGCCCCGCCGAAAAAGGCCCAATGGGTCCGTCGGAAGATTCCGTCCGTGATCCCCTCCAGGGGGGCAAACAGGCATTTCATCGGACCACCCGGATCCTTTCCTGTCCATAATATGCAAGGGCCCGCAGGGCGCCCTCGCCGATCCTTTCCCCCGCCGCCACCAGGGGCACCGCCGGAGGACAGGACACCAGGGGAGACGCGCAGACCCTGCCCAGGGCACGGGACAGGGGCACCTCCTCCCAGGGGGCGAACACCGCCTCCCGGATGGAAAGGACCTTCTCCCCCTCCTCCCAGGCAAAGGCCGGGCGGACCGCCCTGCCTTGCGGCTTTCCAAGGACCCGGACCAGCCGTTCCATCTCCTCCAAAGTATTCATGGGGGTCAGCATCAGCACCACATGGTCCCGGTCGGCATACTCGCATTCGATGCCGCCCCGGCGCAGGACCTCGGCCAGGGCCGTGCCGGAAAGGCCCTCGCAGGCGCGGAGGGTGATCTTCAGGGGGTCCGAATCCGCCGTTTCCCAGCCCGCGTCCCTGAGCCGTCCCTTGATATGGTCCGTCCGGGCCGCGCAGGCGGCGATCTCTTCGGGCCCCGGCCCGGAAAGATACCCGTTCACCGCGTCCAGGCTGCAAAGCGTCAGGTAGGAGGGGCTGGTGGAGCCATACAGCTCCATGGCCTGGCGCGCCTCCGGGCCGAACCGGGCGTCCCCCCGGGGGGAAAGATGCAGATAGGCCGCCCCCGTCAGGGCCGGAAGGGTCTTGTGGGCCGAATCGCAGCATATCCACGCCCCCAGGTCCATGGGGTGCAGGGATCGGGGCAGAAAACGGGTATAGGCGCCGTGGGCGTTGTCCACCATCAGGGGCGTGTCAAAGGCGTCGCAGATCCGGGCGATGCCCGCCACGTCCTGCATGCCCCCCAGGTAATCCGGACTGGTCAGATAGACCGCCGCCGCCTGCTCTTTCTCAAGCGCCGCCTTCACCTGCGCCGGGGAGACCGGGCAGGCGCACAGGGAGGCCGTCCGCCCCTCCGGCGCAAGCCACGAAACCCCGCAGTCCTCCAGGGCGCAGGCGTACAGGAAGGTCCGGTGGGCGTTCCTGGCGGCCAGGATCTTCCTTCCCCGGCCGGCGTTCGCCGCCAGGTGCACCATGGCCCGGATGCACTGGCTGGACCCTTCCGTGGAATACAGGGTCCTTGCCGTCCCAAAGAGGGCCGAGGCCGTCCGTTCGCTCTCCAATACGATCCCGGAGGCCTCGTAAAGGGAGTCCGCCCCCCGGATCTCGGTCAGGTCCCAGGGCTCCGGACCCACAAGGGGCTTTCCCTTGTGCCCCGGCATGTGCATGCGCACCATGCCGCCGGATGCGTACGCCCTGACAAAGGAGAGGACCGGCCCCTGCGCCGGCACGTTTTCACCCTTCATCCGCTTCCGCCGCCTGCATCATCACCGCGCACTCGATGCGCTTTTTGAACAGCTCGCACCCGGCCTTGTACACGCCCCGGATGGAGCCCGTGGCATGATAGGCGTTGGCCGCGCAGCCGCCGGAGCAGTACATCCTGGCCCAGCAGTCCCGGCACTCCTCGCGGGCATAGGCGTTGCAGGCGCGGAATTCCTCCCGGAGGGCCGTGTTGGTGACCCCATGCCAGACGTCGCCCATGCGGTATTTTTCCTCCCCCACGAACTGGTGGCAGGGATAGAGGTCCCCCCAGGGCGTCACCGCCATGTATTCCGTGCCGCTGCCGCAGCCGGACAGGCGCTTGTAGACGCAGGGGCCGTTTTTCAGATCCAGCATATAATGGTAGAAGGTGATGGGCCGGCCCTCCCGCCTCCTTTTGAGCATCTCCACCGCCAGGATCTCGTACTGCTCCTTGACGGTCTCGATGTCCTCCTCCGTCAGGGCCGCGCTGTCCTCCGGCGCGCAGACCACCGGCTCCATGCTCAATTCCGTAAAGCCCAGGTCCGCCATGTGGAAAACGTCCTTTGTGAAGTCCGGGTTCCTGTGGGTGAAAGTCCCCCGCATGTAGTAGTTCCTGCCGCCCCGCTTTTCCACCAGGCGTTTGAATTTTGGCACGATCACATCGTAGCTGCCGCGGCCCTGGTAGTCCACCCGCAGGGCGTCGTGGATCTCCTTCCGGCCGTCCAGGCTCAGCACCACGTTGTGGCATTCCCGGTTGGCAAAGTCAATGACCTCGTCATCGATCAGCACGCCGTTGGTGGTCAGGGTGAACCGGAAGCGTTTTCCGCAGGTCTTTTCCTTTTCCCGGGCATAGGCCACGAGCTGTTTGACCACGGCAAAATTCATCAGGGGCTCCCCGCCGAAAAAGTCCACCTCCAGGTTCCGGCGGCTGCCGGAATGGGCCACCAGAAAATCCAGGGCCTGCCTGCCTACCTCAAAGGACATCAGCGCCCGCTCCCCCCGGTACCGGCCCTGGCTGGCAAAGCAGTAGGCGCAGTTCAGGTTGCAGGTATGGGCCACGTGCAGGCAAAGGGCCTTGACCACGTCGCCGGAGCGTTCCTTCAAGGTGCCCGCCTTTTCCGCAAAGGTATCCGGACTGAAAAGCTTTCCCTGGTCCCGGAGGGCCCGCACGTCCCCGATGCAGGCGCGGACCTCCTCTTCCGTCACGTCCGGCCGCGCCGCATACTTTGAGACCATGCTCGATACGATCTCCTCCTCCGGAGTGCCTTCAAACAGGGCGATGATGTCATAGGCCACATCGTCCACCACGTGGACCGCGCCGGAGCAGGTATCCATGACGATGTTGTAGCCGTTGAGCCGATACTGGTGAACCATTGAGCCTCCTTCAAACGGACTGAAAAGAGGCGGTCCTGACAGGCCGCCTCTTTCATCCGGGGATCCTCCCCTTTTCCGGCATTATTTCCGGTCGTTCTCGCACTTCTGGTTGGCTACGCCGCAGGAAGTCTTGCAGGCGCTCTGGCAGCTGGTCTGGCATTCGCCGCATCCGCCGTTCTTGGCGCTCTCGCACAGATCCCGGGTTTCCAGCGTTTTGATTCTTTCCATTTTTTGCATTCTCCCATTCTTGTATTTGGTACGGAAAAATCCGCGCACTTCCGGATTTGATACTAACATCAAACCTACGCAAAGTCAAGGCCTATCTTCGCCCGCGCTCCGGCTCCCCCGGGTCCGGAAAGCCTTCGAGCCTGCGGATCCGGGCCACCCGCTGGAGGACCTTTTCCTTCCAGGGGTCATCCTGGGCGTTCAGCTGATAGGCGCGGAAGCCGAACTGGGCCGCGGAGGTGCAGATGACCTCCTCGTCATCAATGTGCAGGGAGATAGGATACCGGTTCGGCAGCTTCTGCGGGAGCACGGTCTTATGGCCCCGCTGGACCTCCCGCAGGTGCCGGTGGCCGTTGACGATGCCGTCAAAGCGGACCCCGCAGAGCCGAAAAAGCCGCCGGATATACCCCTCCGAGCGGAAAAAAGACATGCGTCAACTTTTTGCCGGGGCCCGCCTCTCCCTGGCCCGCAGGATCCAGATGGACAGGAAATGCCCCAGGGCATACACCGCCGTAAGCGCTCCCAGGACCAGAAAGAAGGGCGCCTCGCCGGACACGGGCAAAAACAGCAGGCCAAACCCCGCCAGGGAAATACAGTTGCTGATCACCCGGTCAAAGATGCGCATCCCCCTGTGCCCCGGCTCCTCCCGGGAGGCCGTCAGGATCAGGGAACCCATATAGACCACCACAAAGCCGAACAGCACCGTACCAAAGACCTCCAGGGCCCCTTTCTTGAGCAAAAGCACCGCCAGGAACAGCAGCATGGTCTGGCAAAGGGTGACCCGGGAGCGGTGCAGGGTAAAATCCCATCCGCTGCTCCGCAGGCGTTTTACGGTCAGCACCGTCTCTGCCGCGGTCATCCCAGCCGCGGCCACGGCCAGCATCCCCAGGATCCAGGAGTGGGAAGACACCATCAGGGCGCAGCCAAAGAGCAGGAGGGCCGCATAGCGTACCGTCCGGCTCCTGGACAGGTACTCAAGAAGGCCCATGGCATGGAAACGGTCCAATTCGTCCTCGAAAATCAATCGGATCCCAAGGCGCATCCCTACCCTGCGGCTGTCCGCGCTCGCGTCCATCAGGCCCAGGACCACCGACTCCAGGGAGCTTTTTTTCACCGCCCCGGACAGGGTCGTTTCTCCGTTCCGCCCCAGGGCCTCAAACAGCTCCTCCGTCAGTTTTTTCCTTTCCTCCATGTCGACCCCCGAAAGCCAATGGGCGACGGAACGGGACAATTCCACGCTCTCCGCCGTATGGCCGGAGGCCATAAGGGGCCCGCCGGGCCCCACGCCCCAGCCGGTCAGGGCATGCTGCATGATCCCCTCCCCGTCCGAACGGACCACCCGGGTGTCCGTCAGCTTTACGTCGAACAGCCGTCCCACCAGGCAGTATTCCGGCAGCAGCCGCACGGTCTTTGGGTCCGCCCGGCCGATCAGGTCCGTGGAGAGCACCTCCGGACAAAAACCCGGCCCGTCCAGCACATGCACCTGGCAGATGCTTTCAAAGGCCTCGTCCCCGCAGGTACAGGCGGCATACAGGGCCAGGTTCCCGCCCTTGGAGTGCCCGCCCACATACATCCGCCTGCCGGGCCGGACCTGCTCCTCCAGATAAGCCCGGGCCTTTTTCTGGGCCAGGGTCTCCGTAAAGGAGAGCATAAAATCCTCTTTCCATCCGTCCAGGGTATCATCCGTCCCGCGAAAGGCCACATAGACCGTGGAGGCGTCCAGATGGAACAGAAGGGCCGCGAACTGCAGCGATTTTTCCCTGTCGTGCTCGTCCGCGCAGTCGGAAAGCACAAGCTCCCCGAAGCGGCGGGATTCCGCGGCCGCCTTCATCAGACGCTCGCTTTCCTCCAGGGACCCGAAGGCGGAGGCCCCTTTCTCCCCCCGGGCAGCCCAGGCCTCATACACGGCGCGGAAAGTCCTGCTTTCCCCCCTGCCCGGAAGGGTCCTCTCCTCCAGATAACTCATCTGGCACAGCACCAGCGCGTCGTTCAGGCAGAAGGGCTCCTGCTCAAAGGAGCGGTCCCCCCGCCAGCGGATATAATCGATGATATGATCCATGGTTCCTTTCTTTCCGCCCTGCGCCGGAGGCGTTTCCCTTTCTGCATTTATTCTTTCTCCCCGCGCATCTGACGGAGCCGCTCAAAGAGTTCCGGAAAGGTCATCGCCGCCCGCTTGCGCGCCCGGCTCTCCTCCTGCCGGCATATGCCCTTGTAATCGCATTGCCCGCAGGGGTCCTCCTTGCCGGCCTGCAGCGGCTCCGGACGGATGTGCCCGCCCTGCATGGCCACGCACAGCCGTCTTGCCGTCTCCCGGGCGTGGTCGATCAGAAGGCGCATCTCCTCCAGGTCCGCCAGGGGCTTTTTCTCCTTCAGCACCCCGCTTTTGAGCACCAGGCTGTCCATGGTCAGGGGCGGCTTTTCCCTGTCCATCAGTTCGATCACCCGCACGTCCCTGAGACTGATGCCCGAAAGGTGCATCTGTTTGGCCAGGGCCTTCTCCACCGCCGCCTGGTCCTCCGGAGAGACCTCCTTGAGCAGAGGATCCCTGAAAAACATGTAATAGGCCCCCGCGGGGGAGGCCTCCCTGTCATAGGCCAGGGCGGCGTTCAGGTACAGCATAAGCTGCAGCTGCGTCCCGTAGAAGATCTGCTCCGGTC
Source organism: uncultured Clostridia bacterium (assembly GCA_946408995.1). GTDB lineage: Bacteria > Bacillota > Clostridia > Christensenellales > Aristaeellaceae > RUG756. The sequence goes on from CAMJUL010000045.1 coordinate 15,417, forward strand.
TCAGTTCCCTGCTGCCGCTCTTGTAGTCCACCACCCGCAGATAGACCCCCTCGTCCCCCCGGTAGCGGTCCACGCGGTCGATGCGGCCCCGGAGCAGCACCCGCCGGCCGCCCTCCAGGTCCAATTGCACCGCGGGCAGGCTGTTTTCGTCCTCGTAGCCAAAGCGGATCTCCTCGCCCGTCGTGCGGAAGGCGGAGACCTGCGCCCCCCGGGTAAACATCCACGCCGTCTTTCGGAGCACCCTGAGGTATTTTTTGCCTGCGGCCGCCACCTTGGGGTTTTCCTCCGCGCGCTTGCCGAAAATGTCCCTGAAAACAGCCCCGGATTCCTCCTCCACCAGGCGGTCGATCTCCTTCTCCCCGACCTCCGGCCACCCCGGAAGGGCCGCCAGACGGCGGGTGATCCCCTCGATGGCCGCATGGTAAAAGCTGCCGGTTTCCTGTGGGCTTCCGTTCCACTCCTCCTTTCGGGAGGGGCGCAGGCCGTAATCCACAAAATGCTTGTAGGGACAGGCCGCGAAGCTTTCCAGGCGGCTGACGCTCATCACGTTCTCCAGGAACAGTCGGGAAGTGATCTCCCGGTTCAGCCGTCGGGACGTCTCCTTCTTTGAGAAAGCCGCCCCGACCTCCTCCGCCAGGGCGGGGGTCTCACGGCACAGGCAGCGCCAGGCGTCCCGCCAGACGCCCTCCAGGGGGACCCCCGCGGAAAAGCGCACCGCCAGCTCGTTGGCCGCGGTCCGCGCGCTCAGGGGGCCAAGACCGTCGTCGGTCGCCTCCCGCCCCACGGCGCTGCCCGAATCCTCAAGAGCCGGGAACATGCCCCGGATCCTGTGCCAGTACAGGTGCGGCCGCCGCGCCTCCCCGGACTGGCCCGCCGACGCCTCCAGCAGATACACCCTGCGGTCGGAGGCGCACAGCGCGTTGTACAGGTCCAGCCGTTTCAGGTCCTCCCGGCCGTCCGCGTCCAGGTTCAGGTGTACCTTCCCCGCCTTTTCCATGCGCCGGGTCTCTTCGTCGGTCAAAAGGCCCTCCCCCGCCGGGGAAAGGCTGCTGTCGTCCAGGCCCGTAATGAACACCGCTTCCAGATGGCTGGCCGCCGTCCCGCCGCATTCGGCGCACAGCACGGAATCCCCCTGCGGGGGCAGGGACTGCAGGGAGCAGGCCTCGAGCCCTGCTTCCAATTGCCCGGCCAGGTCCCTTTCCCGGACGGGCTCCTCCCCGTACAATTCCACCATCTCGTCCATCAGCCGAAGCAGTGCCTTCCACATCTGCCTGCCCTGGGCGGCCTCGGTTTCCATCCCCGCCTCCAGGAGCCGCTTCTCCTCCCGGAGAAGACGGCCGTAGACCCCCGTGTCCTCCATAAAACGGTAGACCGCCTCAAGGGCCTTTCGGACAGAGGCGCTCTCCCGGACGCCGTCGCGAAGCTTTTCCAGCGTCCCTGAAAGAAACGAACGCTCCTCCTCCAGGGCCGCAGCCTCGGCCTCCGCCTTTTTCCCCCGTTCAAAAGGCCTGAGGAACTGTCTGCCGGAAATGTTGTAGGTCTCGATGAAGTTTTCAAGCCGCCAGGCCTTTTCCTCCTCCACAGGGGCGTAGCCGGTTCCCAGAAGAGCCTTCAGATCCTCCCCGCGGAAGCCATCCAGAGCGCATTTAAGGGCCGATATCAGGAACCGGGCGGCCCCGTGGCGCGCCGCGGGCAGGGCCCTTGGCACATAGCAGGGGATGTCATAGGCCTTCAGCACGCTCTCGGTCACCGCCGCGTCCCGGTCCCCGCCGCACAGGATGACCGCCATTTTGCCATAGGGGACCCCCTCCCTGTCATGAAGCCGGCGGATCTCCCGGGCAGCGAAGCGGCATTCGAAATAGGGATTTGCCCCGGTAAACAGCCGGATCGCCTCCGCCGTCCCCGGGTATCGTTGCGGCCTGGGCCGGGGAAATTCCCTTCGCAGGTGGACGATCTCCCCGGGCAGGTCCCCCGGGAGGGCCCGCAGGGTCTTTGTGTCAAAGGGGATCCCTTCCCGTACGCACATCTCCCCCAGCCGGTCCACGCTCTCTGTCACGGGGGCGAACCAGCCGCCCTTCCCCTCCCCCCGCATCAGGACCGTTACGTCCCCGCCCGCGGCGTGGAGGGCCGCCAGGGTCCGGGCAAAAACGCCGGTGATCACGTCAAACCCCCGGGCGGCCACACGGACCCCCCGCAGCCAGGCGCCCTCCCGGATCCTTCCAAGCATGGCCTCCGTCACGTCCTCGCCGTCCACAAACCTTCCGGCGATGCGTTCCTCGTAAGAAGCGTAGATCCGCGCCAGGTCCCGAAGCTTGTCCGCGGAGACCCCGGTCGACCCTTGCGCGAACTCCTCCAGCTGCCGCGGCGTCACACGGGCGCGCTTCAGGTTGGAAATGAGCGCGCCGCACTCGGTGATAAAGCCCTGCCGGTGCACCGAGGAGGCGTAATAGACAAGGTGCTCCCGCTCATCGTGCAATACCCCGGCCAGGGCCATGCTTTTGCCCTGTCCGTCAATGCGCACCCTGCCCGCGGCCTCCCCCTGGCCCTCGTTTTCAAACACCCTCTCCGACAGCCGGGAGGGGGAGAGCACCTCCAGGTCGAAGGATCCTTCCAGCCCCAGGCCCGAAAGCAGTTCCTCCTCGGTCCGAAGAGTCGCCATCTCCGGAACCAGGATCAGGAGCCTTTCCCCTTCCCGTTCCGCCGTTTCCCGGGCGATCTTAAGCATTCTTTGCGAAAGGGCCTCTTCCGGGCCGTACAGCACCTTCAGCATCCTTTTTCCCCCGTCCACAGGCCAAGCGGCCGTTTTCCGCTTCCATTATATCCCGTTCCGTCCCGCCAAATCAACCTTCCCCGGGGAACTCCCTGCCCCCTTCCCGCGTCCGGAAAGGCAGAGTCCGTACATTAAAAATACAATTCCCCTTGAAATCGGGCGTTTTTGGGAACATTTTTGTCATGACGGCCCCTTTTATTCTTGTTTTTCTTATGTTAAAATCATTCCGTTCCGGAAACCCTTCTTTTTTGGTTCGCCGTATCGCAGTCATTTTCGATCACAGAAGGAGTAGAGCATGAACGATTTGAAAGCCCGCGTCTTTGATCTGATAAGCCGGGAAGAGACCCGCCAGCGGGAAACCATTGAGCTGATCGCTTCCGAAAACTTTGTGTCCGGGGACGTTCTGAAGGCAGTGGGCAGCTGCCTGACCAACAAATACGCCGAAGGCCTGCCCGGCAAACGCTATTACGGCGGGTGCGAGAACGTGGACCGCATCGAGGACCTGTGCAGGGAAGCCTGGAAGCAGGTGTTTGATACCGATTACCACGTCAACGTCCAGCCCCACTCCGGAAGCCAGGCCAACCTGGCCGCCTATCAGGCGGTCATGGTGCCCGGGGATACCCTTTTGAGCATGAGCCTCAACGACGGAGGACACCTGACCCACGGCTCCAGCGTCAACCAGTCCGGCCGGCTCTACAACGTGGTCTTTTATTCCACCGACGAAAAGGGCTTCATCGACATGGAGGACGTCCGTCAAAAGGCCCTTGCCCACCGTCCCAAGGTGATCCTGGCCGGCGCCAGCGCCTATGCGCGGACGCTGGATTTCGACGCCTTCCGCCGCATCGCCGACGAGGTGGGGGCCTATTTCATGGTGGACATGGCCCACATCGCTGGCCTGGTGGCCGCCGGCGTCCATCCGAGCCCCTTCAAGGCCGGCGCCGACATCATCACCACCACCACCCACAAGACCCTGCGCGGTCCCCGGGGCGGCCTGATCTTCTGCAAGCAGGAGCTCGGCAAGAAAATGGACGCCTGCGTATTCCCCCGCACCCAGGGCGGCCCGCTGGAGCACGTGATCGCCGGCAAGGCCATCGCCGCCGCCGAAGCCCTGGAGCCCTCCTTCCGGGAATACGGCAAAAACATCATCAGGAACTGCCGCGCCATGGCCGACGAATTCAAGGCCATGGGGTATGACCTGGTCACCGGCGGCACGGACAACCACCTGATGCTGCTGGACCTGACAAACAAGGGCGTCACCGGCCTGGACCTGCAGAACGCCCTGGACAGGTGCAGCATCACCCTGAACAAGAACTGTGTTCCCAACGAAAAGCTTTCCCCCTCCGTGACCAGCGGCGTGCGCATCGGCACGGCGGCCATGACCACCAAGGGCTTTGGCCCCGGGCAGTTCACCGCCACGGCGCACCTGATCGACGAGGCCGTCCGCGCCCTGGCCGGCGGGACCTTCAGCGACGAAACCGCCCGTGCCATCGGCGAAAAGGCCAGGGCCCTGATCGCCTCCGTCGCATAAGACAGGAAAGCCCGTTCCAATCCGTTCGCCCGGGAGCGCGTTTTCGCGCTCCCTTTTTTCTTTCCCGAAGGAGGAAAGCCCATGGACCTGATCCTGCTGGTGGGGGAAGCCTCCCCCGAGCCTTACCGCGCCCTGGAAGCGGGAGGCGAACGCCTTGTGCTGCCCCTGCCGTGTCCGGACTGGAACCGGGACCTGAGCCCCTGGCCCGCGCCCCCCGCCTTCCGGAAGGGCGGGGCCTTCGCGGGAGGCGCCGACGCCTTCCTGCAGGACGTCCTCGCCCGCATGGCCGGGACGGAAAGGGCCCTTCCCTGCCCGGTGCGTTTCCGGTGGATCGCCGGCTACAGCCTGGGGGGGCTCTTTGCCCTGTGGGCCCTGACCCGGACGCCCCTGTTTCACGGCGCCGCCTGCGCCTCCTCCTCCCTGTGGTATCCGGATTTTCTGCCCTATCTGCGATCCCATCCGCCCCTGGATCCCCGGGCCGCGGTGGCCCTGAGCCTGGGCGACCGGGAGGCGGCCACCCGCAACCCCGTCCTGGCCCAGGTGGAAACGCGCACCCGGGAGACGGAGGCCTTCCTGAAGTCCCGGGGCTTTCCCTGCAGCCTCCGCATGGAGGAGGGGACCCATTTCACCGACGGGGAAGGCCGCCTTCTCCGGGCGGTGCAGGACCTAATGAGGCTTGCAGATCCGGGGGACTAAGTCCCTCTCAGGCAAGCTCCCTGCACACGTCCACCCATTTTTCCGCCCGGCCGGTCTCCTCCAGTTCCTTCAGCGTCATCCGGATGGCGCTCGTATCGCTGCCGCAGGCGGGGTAGACCGTATCGAACCGGCGCAGGCTCTCGTCCAGAAAGACACGGACCCCTTCCCGCAGGGCAAAGGGGCAGACCCCGCCCACCGCGTGGCCCACCCGCGCCTCCACTTCACAAGGCGGGAGCATCCGGGCCTTGACCGAAAATGCCTTTTTGAATTTTGCGTTGTCGATTTTCCGATCCCCCGCCGCCACCACCAGCACCGCCTCGCCCTGCACGTCAAAGGCCATCGTTTTGGCGATGCGCGCCTCTTCGCACCCCAGGGCCGCGGCGGCCAGGGCGACGGTCGCGGTGCTTTCCGGCAGTTCAAGGACCCTGTCCCCCATGCCGTACCCTTTCAGATATTCCCTGACCCGTTCCACAGACATTCTGCGTCCTCCTTCTTCTCTCTGCTCCGCCTGGACGGAACAGGACCATCATAGCCCGCCCAAAGGGGCCTTTGCAAGTTTTTTTCCTGCACTGTTCCCCGGCGCACGAAAGGAGTCCTCCCGATGACCCAGTTTTCAAGAACCCGTCTCCTCCTTGGGGAAGAGGCTATGGCCCGCCTGAGGGCAAGCCGCGTCCTTGTTTTCGGCCTGGGCGGCGTGGGAGGCCACGCCGCGGAGGCCCTGTGCCGCAGCGGCGTCGGCCATCTGACCCTGGTGGACAGGGACACCGTGGCCGAAAGCAACCTGAACCGGCAATTGTTCGCCACCAGGGATACCCTCGGCCTGCCCAAGGTGGAAGCCGCGGCCCGCAGGCTCCTGTCCATCTGGCCCGAATGCGACATCGACCCCCGGGAGGTGTTCTATCTGCCCGAAACCGCCTCCCAATTCGATTTTTCCGCCTATGATTATGTCGTGGACGCCATCGACACCGTCAGCGGGAAGATCGCCCTGGCCGTGAACGCCCATGCCTGCCATACGCCGCTGATCTCCTGCATGGGCGCCGGCAACAAGCTGGACCCCACCGCCTTTCGGGTAGCGGATCTCTCCCAGACCCGGGTCTGCCCCCTGGCCCGGGTCATGCGCCGGGAACTGAGAAAACGGGGGATCGACCGCCTGAAGGTGGTCTACTCCCCCGAGATCCCCCGGGAGGGCGCCCTGGACGAAAACGGGCAAAGGGTGCCCGCCAGCTGTGCCTTCGTCCCCGCCGCCGCCGGACTGATCCTGGCCGGGGAGGTCGTCAAGGACCTGACCGGGGTCCGGGAGCAGTTCTGAGGCCGTGTCCTTTCCGGCCCCTCTTCTCCCCATTTATAGCATGCCTGTGTCCGGACCGCCGAGCGGTCCGGACATTTTTTGATTAGAAATGCTCCATCATTTTAACCTGTCCATTCATTTATTGTAATTTCATTTTTCCTGTATTTGTAATAAACAGTGATTTACGGAAAATATCCGCCCAGTTTTTCCTGTTTTTCTGTTTTTTGGACCGAAAGCTGTTCAAAAACGTCCGTTTTCCCCATTGCGCAAATACCGCTCACAAAAAAAGCAATAACTGACCGTTCTTTACCAGATTAGACATTGTTGGATCCGGGCTGCCGTGCCATAATGATTTCAACAGGCACCGTTGAGTGCGAATATTGACAGGAGGAAAAAATCATGAAGAAGCTGCTTGCGCTGCTGCTGGCACTCGCAATGACCCTTTCCATGGCAGGCGCCGTCTTTGCAGAGGGCCAGGAACCCATCACCCTGACCGTGTTCCGCGGCGATCCCGGCGACCAGCCTGCGGAAGACAACAAGATCTACAAGCTGATCGAAGAAAAGTTCGGCGTGAAATTCGAATTCGAATTCCTGGCCGGCAACCTGGATGAGACCCTGGGCCTGAAGATTTTCGGCCAGGATTATCCGGACCTGTTCGACGGCGGCAACAGCGCCGACCTGATCATTGACGGCGGCGCCCTGATCAACCTGCTGGACTACATCAGCCCCGAAAAGACCCCCCGCCTGTGGGCCCACATCGAGCCCCAGAAGGCCCGCCTGATCGAAAAGGATGAGAACGGCAACGACGTGCTCTACATCATCCCCAACTACGGCCTGCCGGAAGGCCCCCAGATCGCCCTGTCCGTTGGCGGCCCCGCCTTCTTCCTGCAGAAGCAGGTGCTGGAATGGGCCGGCTATCCCACGATCAAGACCCTGAACGAGTATTTCGACGTGATCGAAAGATTCCTGGAAGCCAACCCCACCGATGAGAACGGCAACCCCTACATCGGCTTTGACATTCTCTGCGAAGACTGGCGTCATTTCTGCCTGATCAACCCCGTGCAGCACCTGATGGGCCGCCCCAACGACGGCGAAGTGCTGATCGACGTGAACGACCCCGGCTTCCACACCGAGACCTTCATCGACAAACCCTATGCCAAGGGCTACTACAAAAAGCTGAACGAGGAATTCCACAAGGGCCTCATCAGCCGCGATACCTTCACCATGAACTATGACCAGTACATCGCCCAGCTGTCCAGCGGCACCGTCCTTGGCATGTTCGACCAGGCCTGGGACTTCGGCACCGCCACCTCCGCCCTCAACGACGCCAAGATGTACAAGAACACCTATGTGGCCCTTGGCCCGGTGTACGATCCGGAATATGTGGACGGCAAGGTCATTGAAGAGCATTACCTGAACGGCTCCCTGCCCAATGTGCGCCGCGGCTTCGGCATCTCCGTGAACTGCACCTGCCCCGAAAGGATCATCGCCATGTGGGAAGAAATGATGTCCGAAGAATGGCAGCTGATCTTCAACTGGGGCATTGAAGGGGAAGACTACTACATTGAAAACGGCCGTCTGCTGATGACCGAAGAGCAGTACGCCCACACCCAGGACAACACCTGGAAGCTGCACAACAAGGCGGATGCCTTCTTCCAGTCCAGCCCCAAGCGTCAGGGATGGATCATGGAAGGCCCCCTGGCCGGCAACTGCTGGGAGCCCGGCAACCAGAACGAGATCGTGTTCGGCCTGATGAACGACTATGACAAGGAGTTCCTGAGCCACTACGGATTCTCCAAGTGGGCCGACTTCGTCAACCCGCCCATTGAGCTGGCGCCCTACGGCGAAGCCTGGCAGATCAACTACAACCCCGTGGACAACGAGCACACCGACTTCCTGAAGATTCAGGACAAGCGTCTGCCTGAACTGATCATGTGCGATCCCGCCGAATTCGATGCCCTGTGGGATGCCTTCGTGGAGGAAATCACCCCCAGCGCCACCGCCTTTGGCGATTACATGCAGCAGGCTGTTCTGGACGAAGTAGCCAAAGTACTCGGCAACTGATCAACGTTCACCAGACCAGGGGGAGAGCGTGGACTCTCCCCTTGGTTTTTTCGGAAAGGGGTTATGGATCATGACCGGTATCCAGCAAGGCGGCCGGCGGAGTATGCCGGCGGAAAAGAAGCGCGGCTTTTTCCGCTCCCTGGGCAGACAATGGCAGCTGATGATCATGTCGGTGCCGATGCTGCTGTATGTGCTTCTGTTCAACTACGCGCCCATGTGGGGCTGGATCAACGCTTTCCGCGATTACACCAACAAAAAGAATGTGGCCAAGGGGATCACCCCCTTCAACGGGCTGGACAACTTCCGCTGGCTCTTCGGACGGCCGGACTTCTTCCAGGCCATCCGCAATACCCTGGCCATGAGCGTCATCAACCTGGTATTCGGCACCTTTTCCGCCATTCTGCTTGCGGTGCTGCTCAATGAGGTGCGCCGCAAGGGGTTCAAGCGCACCGTGCAGACGGTGACGTATCTGCCCCATTTTCTCTCCATGGTCATCGTGGTGAGCATGGCGCAGAACATTTTTGCCAGCAACGGCCCGGTCAACGCCCTGTTGATTTCCCTGGGCCTTGTGAAGGACCCGGTCTTCTGGCTGGGCGACGGCAAGTATTTCTGGTGGCTGGTAGGCATCATCAACGTCTGGAAGGAAGTCGGCTGGGGCACCATCATCTACATCTCCGCCATGACGGCCATTGATCCCTGCCTTTACGAGGCGGCCTCCATCGACGGTGCCGGGCGCTTCCAGCGCATCCTGCATGTGACCCTCCCCGGGATCAAGTCCACTTTTGTGATCCTGTTGATCATGAACATCGGACACCTGCTGGAAGCGGGGTTTGAGATCCAGTACCTGCTGGGGAACGTGCTGGTCAAAGACTATTCCAACACCATCGACATCTTCGTGCTGGAATACGGCACGGAGAAGCTGAACATCGGCGTGGCAACTGCCGCCGGCATGTTCAAGAGCGTGGTCGCCATCATTCTCCTGGTGGGCGCAAACTTTATTTCCAGGCGCCTGGGTGAAGATACGCTGATTTAAGGGGGGCAGATGGATATGACTTCTGCAGCGGTTAAACAGGTCCAACGAAAAAGAATGCACCGGGATAGGGTGTTCCCCATCGTCAATACGATCCTTCTGTGTCTTTTGATGTTCGTAACGCTGTATCCCGTTATCAATACGGTAGCCTACTCCTTCAACGACGGCACCGATGCGGTGCGCGGCGGCATCGGCCTGTGGCCAAGGGTATTCAGCCTCAAAAGCTATGAGGCCATCATGGCCGACAAGGCCGTGTACCAGGCTGCGTGGATTTCCGCCTCCAAGACCGTGCTCATCACGCTGCTGAACCTGTTCTGGACCGGCATGCTGGCCTTTGCCCTGAGCCGGAAGGAATACGTTCTGCGCAAGTTCATCACCACCGTCATGGTACTGACCATGTACATCAACGCCGGACTGATCCCTACCTATCTTCTGATTTCCAAAACCCTGGGACTGTCCAAGAGCTATTGGGTGTATATCATCCCCTCCATGTTCTCCTGCTTCAATATGATTGTGATCCGCACCTATATCGCCGGCCTCCCCGATGCCCTTGTGGAATCGGCCCGGATCGACGGTGCGGGAGACATCCGGGTCTACTGGCAGATCATCTTCCCCCTGTGCACCCCGGTGCTGGCCACAGTGGCCCTGTTTGTGGCTGTAGGCAGCTGGAACAGCTGGTTTGATACCCATCTGTACTGTGCCGGGCAAAAGCAGCTGCATTCCCTGCAGTATCTGCTTAAAATGAAGCTGGCCACCACCCAGGCCAGTGCCAATGCGGCTAAGACCAGTGCCGATGCCCTCAAGACCACGACCCTGACCACCCCCATCACCATCCGGGCAGCCATCACGGTCATTTCCACCGTGCCGATCCTGGTGGTGTATCCCTTCCTGCAGAAGTACTTTGTCACCGGCATGGCGCTTGGCAGTGTCAAGGGCTGATCCCGATGCGAAAGGAGGTGTCTCTCCGGACGGTTCCCCCGCTTTTGCACCGTACCGGGGACGGGCCATGACCACTCGAATCATCCGCGTTCCCAATTCCCCCGGCCGCGAGGAGGACGGCTTCAGGGTCCTGCAGGAAAAGCAGGAGTACGCCACCTACCCGGACGACTCCTCCTTCCGGCTGTGGTTTTCCGACGTAGCCTGGACCTATGAAAGCCACTACCATTCCGCCGTGGAAGCGGTATTGACCCTGAAGGGAAGCGTAGAGTACAAGGCCGGCGGGCAAAGCTATTCGGTCCGGGAGGGGGACGTCATCCTTGTCCCGCCGGACATGCAGCACGAGCTTTCCATGGACGCAAGCAGCCGGCGCTACCTGTACCTGTTCGAACCGGACGTTCTGATGGAGATGCGGGATTTCAAGCGTCAGGCGGAGTCCTTCAACCGGGTCTTCCTCCTCAACGACCAATCCGAGGTCCATACGCGCATCCGGGATTTGCTGCTTGAGGCCGCGGAGGTCTACAACCGGCACGAACCCATGTGGAACACCCTCTGCAACAGCTACGTGCTGCAGATCTACGCCCTGCTGGGGCAAAAGTACCTCTCCGCCGCCCAGCGGCCCCGCACCCGGGCCGAGACCCGCATGGATTCAGAATCCATCAACAACACCCTGACCTACATCAGCAACCATTACGCCCAGGAACTGACCCTGGAGGAGGTGGCCGAGTTCGCCGGCTTCAGCAAATTCTATTTCTCCAGGACCTTCAAAAAGCAGACCGGCTATTCCTTCAAGGATTATCTGTGCCAGAAACGGCTTCAGGTGGCCTCGGACCTGCTGATCCGCACCCGCAAATCCATGCGGGACATCGCCGTGGAAAGCGGCTTTGGCAGCGTGACCACCTTCAACCGGGCCTTCCGGGAACGCCGGGGCTGCACCCCCACGGAATACCGGATCATCTACGGCTCCTTCTGATCCCAGTCAAAACGCCCCTTCCCCGGGCGGCAGCGCTCCGGGAAGGGGTTTTCTGCGTCCTTTGGGCCCTTCCCCTGAGGACGGGATTGCGGTCCGCCTGATTTTATGCTATAAAACATACACAGACTCCAGCCCGAAGGAGAAGCCCATGTCAAGACCGCTTGAACGCCACGAGGAGATCGAACGCTCCATCATCAAAAAATACCGGAAGGAGCTGTGGGCCCCTTTTGTGACCGCCATCAAAAAATACGATTTGATCCAGGCGGGCGACCGCATCTGCGTGTGCATCTCCGGCGGCAAGGATTCCATGCTGATGGCCAAGCTCTTCCAGATGCTTCAGCGGGTCACCGAGATCCCCTTCGATACGGAATTCCTGCTGATGGACCCGGGCTACAACGCAGAAAACCGCCGGAGAATCGAGGAAAACGCCGCCCTGCTGCGCATCCCCCTCAACGTGCGGGAAAGCGACATCTTCCGGGCGGTGCAGAACGTGGAAAAGAACCCCTGCTACCTGTGCGCCCGGATGCGCCGGGGCTATCTGTACCGCTTTGCCCGGGACCTTGGCTGCAACAAGATCGCCCTGGGCCATCATTTCAACGATGTCATCGAGACCACCGTCATGGCCCTGTTTTACGCCTCCATGCTGCAGGGCATGATGCCCCGGGTGCGCAGCAAAAACTTCGAGGGCATGGAACTGATCCGCCCCATGTACCGCATCCGGGAGGAAGACATCCTGGCCTGGTGCCGCTTCAACGGCCTTCGGTTCATCCAATGCGCCTGCCGCTTTACCGAGGCCGCCGGAGAGGATGAGCACTTGTCCAAACGCAAGGAGATCAAGCAGCTGCTCAGGACCCTGCGCGAGAACAACCCGGACATCGAGAAGAGCGTTTTCAACGCCGTCCACGCGGTCTGCGTGGACACCTTCCCCGGCTGGAAAACGGGGAAGGAGGAGCACAGCTTCCTTGAGAACTGGGACCGCTCTCCCCGGGAGGATTAAGCGCGTCAAAAAAAGCCCCGTCCCGGAGCGTTTGGCCCGGGGACGGGGCTTTTTTTGACGTTTTTCAGGTGTTCTGGTCGTACTCCCTGGCACAGCGGGGACATTTTCCATGTACGTGCCCCTGCCCCCGTCTGAGGCGGATCAGGGTTTTGCACTGGGCGCAGCGGAAGTATTTGTATTCCTTGCGGTTTTTCTGCCGGATGATGAACTGCCTTGTTTTTTTCCGGATGCCCTCGGTCCGGCTCATAAAGACCGCGTTTTCCTGCTGCCGCCTCTCCACGTTCCTGGACAGCATCCGGAAAACGCAGTAGCCCAGCCCCGCCAGGGAAAGCAGCGACGCCCCCGGCACGAAGGAAAGCAGCAGCGAAACGGCCAGGACGCACAGGCCCAGCGGGTCCGCCCCGTTCCTTCCGGTCATCCATTTTTGAAATCCGGCGGAAAGATTGCTCAGAAAATTCTTCATGATCCGATCCTTTCAATGAACTCTATAGAATCCTTGGTCAGCAGCAGCAAAAGAAGGGCATGAAGCGGCCCCCCACACAGCAGTTGAACAGCATGCACGCCGCCCAGGCAGTCATGCAGGAGGGATTGAAGCCCGCCGTATGGCCACTCTGCTGCCGGTAGCCGAAGCCCGGTCCCTCCAGGCTTTCCAGCAGGGAACGGTAATCCGGATCGTCCGGATCCATGCGCGCGGCGTTCCTTGCGTGGTTCAGCGCGGCCAGGGTGTTTCCCAGGCCCCGGTTGGCCAGGGCGGACAGATAATGCCAGGCCGCGTCGTGGGCCGTCATCCGGTTCAGAAGCTGCAGGGCGCTCTGGTACCGCCCCGCCAGAATGTCCTCCGAGGCCGTCTGCAGTTCCGCGTCGTCATACACCCGGCTTCGGGGCCGGTACCCGTAGGCCTGGCCCGCGCCGGACTGCCCGCCGAAGCCCCCGAAGGGGCCAAAGGGCCCGAACCCGTAGCCAAAGGGGTCCCCGGACCGGCCGTAGCCTCCGCCCCCATAGCCGTAGCCTGCGCCCTGGGAGCCCTGGGAGGACGACTGCCCGTAAGAACCGCTCTGATAGGCGCCCCCGCTCTTTTTGATGCGCATGGCCTCCGCGTAGGCTTCGTTGATCTCCTTCATTTTGATTTCCGCGCCCTGCGGATCATCGGGGTTCAGGTCGGGATGGTATTTTTTTGCCAGATTCCTGTAAGCGGCCTTGATCTCCTCCTCCGTCGCGGTGGACGGGATACCAAGGGTCCGGAATGGGTCGTTCACGCTTCCTCCTTGTCCTGCCCGGCGGCGCAGTCCTCCCCGCCGGCGTTTTCCCCGCTGTCCCCCGGGCCGCCTTTTCGCCTGGAAAGGATCGCGGAGTATCGGTTCCACACCCCATCATATATCACATTCCGTATCAGGTCCACATCTTTTTCCAGCGGAAGCATCTCCAGAGCCTCATTGGCGCGTCCCATCATCACGGTCAGGGCGTCCTGCACCACTTCCTCATAATCCGCCTGGGCGTGAAGGGCTTTCAGGGGATTGAAGCGGCCCTTTTTCAGGTCCGCGTCATAGTCCTCCCAGGCGTCCATCAGGTAGATGAACTGCCCCAGGGCGTGGCCTGCCCCGTAAAGGAAGGGGGCAAAGGAATCCTCCTTCCATACGAAGACCGACCCCAGCATCTGCCCGCACAGCCCGGACAGGCTGTCCGCGTCCTGCCGATCCGCTTCCTCGGCCGCCCGGATGGCCTCGAGGGCCTTCCAAACCCCCTCCGCCTGCCGGGGATACCGGGCGCGGATCTCCTCCACGGTCCCCTCCAGCCGTTTGGCCATGCGCGCCTGGGCGGGGCTGTTTTCATCCCGGGCGTTGTCCAGGCACTTGTAATAGGCAAGCAGCAGGTTCATGTCCGCGGCGTATTCCGTGGCGGCGCTCCTTGCATAGGCCCGCCTGCGGACCGGATGGATCAGGCAGGCGGCGCAGCCCGAGGTCTCCCCGGGCTCGTACAGGCTTCCAAGCAGCAGGGACAAAAAGGTCATGTCGTTGCTCAGCGTCAGCCTTCCCACCGCCCCGGCCCGGTCCTTCAGCGCCCGACACAGCCCGCAGTAGCAGGCCTTGTACCTTTTCCGACGCTCTTCCTCCAGTTTGTCCGGCGCGATATCGATGTATCCGAACAAGCGTTTTCCCCTCCGTCTCTCTCAAACCCCGTCGCAGGACCCGTCGTCATGGACGTCGTCGCGTTCCGTATAGATCCCCGCGCTTTCCAGCAGCCTCTCGAGGCGATCGCCTTCTTCCTCCGCAAGGCGTCCGTCCCCCGCGGAAACGGCGTCCTGCAGACGGCGCGTCAGGTCGTCCATGCGCTTGCGGTCCTCCTCCTTCAGCCTGCGCCTGAAGCGCTTTGCCTGGCCCAGAAGCACCTCCGCCCGGTGAAGGCGGTCCCTGTTTTCCTTTTCCTCCCGGTCCTTTCGGGCGTACATCTGTGCCTCCCGGACCGCCCGGTCCACTTCCTCCCGGCTCATGCCGCTGCCGCCGGTCACGGTAATGGCCTGTTCGCGGCCGGTCCCCTGGTCCCTGGCGGATACATGGACGATGCCGTTGGTGTCAATGGAGAAGGTGACCTCGATCTTGGGAACCCCCGCCGGCGCCCTGCGGATGCCCTCCAGGCGGAATTTGCCCAGGGATTGGTTGTCGCTGGCCCGCTCCCGCTCCCCCTGCAGCACGTTGATCTCCACCGCGCTCTGGAACGGCGCCGCCGTGGTGAAGATCTGACTGTGCTGTACCGGCAGGGCCGTGTTGCGGTCGATGACCCGGGCAAACACGTCCCCCACGGTCTCGATGCCCAGGGAAAGCGGCGTAACGTCGATCAAAAGAAGTCCGCCCACCTTGCCGGTGAGCACGCCCCCCTGGATGCAGGCCCCCATGGCCACGCACTCGTCCGGGTTGATCCCCCTGAAGGGCTCAAGCCCCGTCAGGGAACGGACCTTCTCCTGCACCGCCGGAATGCGGGTGGACCCGCCCACCAGAAGCACCTTGGAAAGCTGTCCCTCCCGCAGGCCCGCGTCCTTCAGGGCCTGGCGGACCGGCGCTTCCGTAGCCGCCACCAGGTGGGCGGTCAGCTCGTTGAATCTGGCCCGGGTCAGTACCGTCTCCAGGTGCTTGGGACCCTCCGGTCCCTGGGCGATAAAGGGCAGGCTGACCGTGGCGCTCATGCCCGCGGACAGCTCGATCTTCGCCTTTTCCGCCGCCTCCCTCAGGCGGAACATGGCCGCCGGATCCCGGACGGGATCCACGTTTTCCTTCTTTTTGAGGTCCTCCACCAGGTATTTGACCACGCAGCGGTCAAAATCGTCCCCGCCCAGGTGGTTGTTTCCGGACGTGGCCAGGACCTGGATCACGTCCCGTGTGATCTCCAGGATACTGACGTCAAAGGTCCCGCCCCCAAGGTCGAACACCATGATCTTCTGGGGATCCTCCCGGTCGATGCCGTAAGCCAGGGCCGCGCTGGTGGGCTCGTTGATGATCCTTTCCACCTTCAGCCCCGCGATGGCGCCCGCGTCCTTGGTGGCCTGACGCTGGGCGTCGGTGAAATAGGCGGGCACCGTGATCACCGCATCCGTGACCGTCTCCCCCAGATAGCGCTCGGCGTCCGCCTTCAATTTGCCAAGCACCATGGCGCTCAGCTGCTGGGGCGTAAAACGCTGTCCGTCGATCTCCACGGACCAGTCCGTCCCCATTTCCCGTTTGACCGAGGAAAAGGTCCTGCCGGGATTGACCGCGGTCTGCCGGCGGGCCAGGCTGCCCACCAGGCGCTCCCCGTTCCTCCCGAAGGCCACCACCGACGGGGTGGTCCGCTCCCCCTCCGCGTTGGGGATGACCGTGGCCTTTCCCCCCTCCATGACGGCCATGCAGGAATTGGTGGTGCCAAGATCGATCCCCAGCAGCTTTGACATGACAAGTCCTCCCCTCCGCAGTGTGCCTGCCGTCGGCTGAAGGGCCCCTCGGCCCCGCCCGCCGCGCCCCGGGCGGCAGGTTCATGATAGCATCCATTTGTAAATGGATTGTGAACAGGCTGTGGTATCAGGCGTTCATGCTCCCATCGTCAGTCCTCGTCAAAGAAGGCGCGGGCAAACCCCTCCAGGGCCTGCTGATCCGCCGCGGCCATCATTTCACAGGCGCTGTGCATGGCCAGGATCCCCGCCCCCAGGTCCACCGTGGGGGCCGGGACCTGGCTGGAGAGGATGGAGCCAATGGTCCCGCCGCCCTTGGTGTTGGAGTGCTTGGCGAACCGCTGGTACGGGATGCCCTTTCTCCTGCAGAGGGCCTCCGCCTCCGCCAGCGCGCCGCAGTCCCACGCGTAGGACTGGTTGGAGGCGGATTTGAGCACAAAGCCGCCCCCCAGCACGGGATAATTGGTAATGTCCTGCACCTGGGGATAATTCGGATGATAGGCGTGAGCCACGTCCGCCGAGATCATCAGTCCCTGGGAAGCCAGGGAAAGCATATCGGCGGCGTCCATGCCAAAGGCACGGCCAATCTTTTCCAGGATCAGCCGGGGCAGGGCGCTGTCCGCCCCCTGCTTGGACCGGCTTCCGATCTCTTCGTTGTCAAACAGGCATACCAGATTGAGCCCGTCCCGCCTTCCGCCCTCGCACAGTCCGTGGATCAGCGCTGCGCAGGAGGTCAGGTCATCCAGGCGCGGGGCGGAAACAAACTCCTCCTTCCAGCCCGCAAGACAGGGAGGCGCCGGATTGTACAGGCACAGATCCCAGTCCAGGATGCTTTCCGGCCCGACGCCGATCTCCTGCCCCAGCAGCGCTCCGAAGGCGCCCGCGGCCTCCTTGAGGTCCGTCATCATCAGGATGGGCAGCAGTTCCTTCTGGTTGTCGATGGGCGCCCCGTTCTCGTTGACGCCCCGGTTCATGTGCACCGCCAGGTTCGGCAGATACGCAACCGGCCTTTTCAGGTCCACGCAGCGCACCTCCACTGCGTTTCCGTCCATCACGGCCACCTGCCCAGCCACCGAGAGCGGCCTGTCAAACCAGGTGTTGAGGATGGGCCCCCCGTAGACCTCGGTGTTGAGCTGCAGGCAGCCCCGCCGCAGCAGCTCCGGCGAGGGCTTGATGCGGAGCACGGGGGTGTCCACATGGGCGCCGGCCGCCCGGAAGGTCCCCTCCGCCCCTTTGGTCTCCCCGATCGTAAAGGCATACAGGGTCGTGGGAAACGGCACGGTATAATACCGCCCGCCTTTTTCCAGGGGCCAGGGGTCCTTCAGGCTCAGCTCCCGGAAGCCGGCCTCCCGGAGCACCTGCCGGCTCCAAAGCACCGCGTGGGTGGGGGAGGTCCCCTGAAGGATATAATCAAACAGATGCTGAAGGGCCTTGTCCATTTTCTTTACCGTGCGCCCTGTTCCGGCGCTTTCCTTTCGCTTTTTTTACCGTGTTCCCTGATCAGGCGCTTTCCTTTCGCTTTTTTTACTGTGTTCCCTG
>CAMJUL010000046.1 GCA_946408995.1 uncultured Clostridia bacterium
CTTCCTCGAACAACTCGTCTCCTGACCAATACTCCGTAACAACTTGACACGGACGACGGTGGACGAGCGCTTTACTTTTTCACACCTGTTCTGTATAATCCGGAAGGAAAGCGCATCTGCGGAAAGGCGGGAAAACATGCACGTATTCTTGACAGGAGACAGGCAGATCGGCAAAAGCAGGGCCGTTCGGGCCGCGTCCGAAGCTCTTGGAAGGCCCCTTGCGGGGTTCTGGACCCGCTTCCTGACCAGGGAGAGGGGAAGCTCTTCCCTGTATATGGTACCGGCGGACCGGGAGGAGCTCCTGGATGAGGAGCATATGGTCGCGGTGCTGGAGGACGGGCGGATGCGCGCGCTGACGGAAAGATTTGACACCCTGGGCGTGCAGCTGCTCCGCGAGGCACGGGCCTGCCTGGGCAGACTGATCCTGATGGATGAATGCGGGCATCTGGAGCGTAACGCCCTTCTTTTTCAGCGGGAGATCCGCCTGTGCCTGGACGGGGAGAACCCGGTCCTCGGGGTACTCAGGAAGGACCAGTCCTGGCATGACTTTATCAAAAACCACCCCCGGGTCCGGGTGCTGACCGTAACGGAGGAGAACCGGGAAGGGCTTGCGGAGCGCGTTGCGGCGCTGCTTGAAAAGGAGTGAGGCGCTTTGAAGATCATCACCATCGTCGGGATCCGCGGGGCCGGGAAAACCACGGTCATTGAGGCCCTGCTCCGGGAGGGAAAGGCCCGCGGCAAGCGGGTCGGTACGCTCAAGACCGTTTTCTGTCCCGCCTTCCACATGGACAAGCCGGGCAGCAATACTTCCCGGCATACCGGGGCGGGAGCGGTCCTTGTAACCGCCAGGGCGGAACGGGAAACCGTCTTTTTGGTGCCAAGGAAGCTTTTGCCGTCGGAGGTGCTGGCCCATTACGATCATTGCGACTGGGTCCTGGCGGAAGGGGATTATGAATTGCCCGTCCCCCGCCTGGTGGCGGCACGTGAGGAGGCGGACGCCCTTGAACGGGTGAATTCCCTGACACTGGCCGTGACGGGACGTATTGCCGATACGGCGCGGGAGCTGAAAGGCCTGCCCGTTCTTCATCCCCTTCGGGAGCCGGAAGCCCTTGCGGATCTCATGGAGGGGGTGCCGGATGTAAAGGACCTGTGTGCGCTTGATCAGGGACTGACGGGACCGGATCTGGAGGCAAGCCGGGCCTTTTGCGCCGCGGGTTGCAAGGGCCACAGCCGGGAGGGGTCGATCCCGGGTGTCCGGGTGACCGTGGACGGAAAGCCCCTGACCCTGACGGAGGAGCAGTGCCGCCAGGTACGCCTTTGGGCGGCCGGGGAGAAGGAAACCTCTCCGGGATCGTATTGACACGATCCGTTCATTTGTGTCATAATATTCCTGTCTTCGAGCCCCTGTTCCTGTGGCGGAAGCTATGGAACCCGGGCCGCACCGGAGGTTTCCGGTTTCAGGGCGCAGCGGGAAACGGCTGCACCTTCCGCATTTGAAAAGGAGACGGGGTCGTGGGGCAGCCTTCGCTTGCCCTTTTGTCCGTGTATCCTTTTCGGGATGCGCGGGCTTTTTTAAGCCCTGCGGAGCCCCGCGATGGGCCGGCGGCGGAAACGTTCCGCCCTCCCTTCCCCCGGAATGGAAGGGGGAGAACGCAGCCTCGGGGACGGTCTGCCTGTGTTTTGCCCTTGCCGACGAAGAAAAGGAGGAGACCCATGCCTGGAATCACCAAACGCATCCTTGCCCTGCTGCTTGCTGCGCTGATGTGCCTGGGGACGGCCTTTGCGGAAACGGAGACGGCCCGGACGGAGCTGATCGTTTTCGCGGCGGCCTCCATGACGGAGACCCTGACCCGCCTCGGGACCGTCTATGAGGAAGCCCATCCCGAGGTGGCGCTGATCTTCAACTTTGATTCCTCGGGGACCCTCAAAACCCAGATCGAAAGCGGCGCGGAATGCGACGTGTTCATTTCCGCCTCTCCCAAGCAGATGAACCAGCTGGACAGTGCCGCGGATCCCAAGGTGAATACCGACGGCCTGGACTTTGTCCTTCAGGGCACCCGGATTGATCTGTTGGAAAACAAGGTGGCCCTGGCGGTGCCATATGGCAACCCAAAGGGCATCGACAGCTTCGATGCCCTGGCGGAAAAACTGCTTGACGGATCCGTCCTTTTGGCTATGGGCAACAGCGACGTGCCCGTGGGACAGTATACCCAGAAAATCTTTGCCTTTTACGGCCTGGACGAGTCGGCCCTGGCGGCTTCCGGCGTGCTGACCTATGGCAGCAACGTCAAGGAAGTGACCACGCAGGTCAGCGAAGCCGTCGTGGACTGCGGCATCATTTACGCCACGGACGCTTTTTCCGCAGGGCTTCAGGTGGCGGATACCGCGACAGCTGAAATGTGCGGGCAGGTCCTCTATCCCGCCGCGGTCCTGAAAGGGACAAGGAACGAGGAGGCCGCGAGGGATTTCCTGGCATTCCTGACCTCTCAGACGGCGGATGCCGTTTTTGAAAGCGTGGGCTTCTCCCCGATGCACGACTGAACGAAAGCCGCCCCTCATCACGCGGGAAGGAAAAAACCATGGACCTTTATCCCTTGTGGAATTCGCTGCGCATCGCGGCTGTCAGCACGGGTATCATCTTCTTTCTGGGCATCTTTTCCGCCTATTACGTTGCCCGGCTTCCCCGGGCGCTCAAGGGCTTTCTGGATGTCCTCCTGACGCTGCCCCTGGTGCTTCCGCCCACGGTGGTGGGGTATCTGCTGCTCCGGATCCTGGGCCCCAGGCGGCCCATCGGCGCCTTGGTGCTGGAGCATTTCGGCCTGAGGCTGACCATGACCTGGGCGTCCGCCATCATCGCGACCTCCGTGGTCATTTTTCCCCTGATGTACCGGACCTGCCGGGGCGCGTTTGAGAGCTTTGACGAAAGCCTGGCCGCCTGCGGGAAAACCCTTGGCCTGAGCAACAGCTATATCTTCTGGCGCATTCGCATGCCCGGCTGCCGTCCGGGCATCCTGGCGGGGACGGTGCTGTCCTTTGCCCGGGCGCTGGGGGAGTACGGGGCCACCAGCATGATCGCAGGATATACCCCCGGGCGGACCGCCACCATATCCACCACGGTCTATCAGCTGTGGCGCACCAATGAGGACGGACTCGCCTTCCGGTGGGTGCTTGTGAACCTGGGGATCTCTTTTGTGGTGCTTCTTGCGGTGAACATGCTTGAAAAAAGGGAAAACAGAAGGTGACGGCATGGCCCTTAAGATCGACATACGGAAGACACTGGGCGCCTTTTCCCTGGAGGTGGCCTTTGAGGCCGGGGAAGAGACGGTGGCACTGCTGGGGGCCTCCGGCAGCGGAAAGAGCATGACCCTGCGATGCGTCGCGGGGGTGGAAAAGCCGGACAGAGGGCAGATCCTCTTGGACGGAAGGACCCTCTTCGATTCGGAAAAGCACGTCGATCTTGTACCGCAGAAGCGGCGCGTCGGGCTGATGTTCCAGCATTACGCCCTTTTTCCGCAAATGACGGTGCTCGGAAACGTGATGTGCGGCGCGAGGCGGGGGTTTCGGGGGGGCGATCGGAAAAAACGCGCCCTGGAGGCGCTGGAGGCCTTTGGGATCCGGGCTCTCGCGGACCTGCGACCGGGACAGCTTTCCGGCGGGCAGCAGCAAAGGGCGGCGTTGGCCAGGATGCTGATCAGCGGACCGGAGATCCTCCTGCTGGACGAACCGTTTTCCGCCCTGGACGCCCATCTCAGGTTCCGGATGGAGCAGGAAATGCGGGAAGTGATCCGACGGTTCGGGAAGACCGTGCTGCTGGTGTCCCATGACCGGGACGAGGTTTACCGCCTGGCGGACCGGGTAGTCATTCTCCGGGACGGACATGTGGAACGAACGGGGACCCGGCGGCAGGTCTTTGAGGACCCGGGCACCCGGGCCGCCGCGGCGCTGACCGGGTGCAAAAACCTCTCCGGCATCCGGAAGCTGAACGACGGAGAGGCGTATGCCCTGGAGTGGGGCATCCCCCTCCGGCTCCGGCTGAAACCGGACACCGAGGCCCTTGGCATCCGGATGCACGCGCTGCGTCACGGGGAGGGGGTCAATGCCTTTGAGTGCCGTGTGGAGGAGGTCATTGAGAATCCCTTTTCCTTTACCGTCCTGCTGCGTCCCCTGGAGGCCCCGGAGGGGACGCGGCCGATCGGATGGGAAACGGACAAGGCAACATGGACGCGGGTCCGGGGCGGGACGGTGCGGGTCTGCCTGCCGCCGGAAGCGCTTTTGCAGCTGAAAGGATGAGGATATGAGAAACGGGATCTCCTGGCAGGAGGCACGGGACCTGCTGCTTTCCCTGACCGAAGCGACGGAAGAAGAAACACTTCCGCTCCCGGAATGCGCGGGACGGGTCCTGGCCATGGACCTGGAAGCCGCCCAGGACGTGCCGCCCTTTGACCGTTCGGCTTATGACGGGTATGCCCTGCGGGCTGAGGACGTGGAAAAAGCCTCGGAGACGGCGCCGGTGACCCTCCGGATCACCGAAACGGTCCCTGCGGGAAAAGTGCCCCTCCTGGAGGTAACACGGGGGACTGCGGCCCATGTGATGACCGGCGTTAAGATCCCCACGGGGGCGGACTGCGTGATCGATTTTGAGAGCACCTCCTTTACCCGGGACACGGTGACCCTCACCCGGCCGTTAAAACGCGGGGCGAACATCGTCCGGCAGGGGGAGGATGTGCGCAAAGGGACTTTGCTGGCCCCCAAGGGGACGATGATCGACGCGTTTCTTGCGGGCGCGCTCGCGTCCCAGGGCGTTTCAAGGGTGCCTGTTTACCGCCGTCCGGTCATCGGTCTGATTTCCACGGGCAGCGAGGTGGTGGAGGCGGGATCTCCGGAAGCGCCGGGCAAGATCCGCAATGCCTCCAGGGCCGCCTTTGAGGCGCTTTTGATCCGGGAGGGATGCGCAGCGTGCTACCTGGGCCTTGCGGGAGACGACGCGGGAGAGATCGCGGGTCTGATTACGCGGGGGCTTACGGAATGTGACGCGGTCCTGCTGACGGGGGGCGTATCCGTTGGGGATTGGGACGTGACGCCGGAGGCGATGACCCTGGCCGGGGCGGAGCTGCTTGTGCGGGGGGTGGCTATGAAGCCCGGGATGGCCTGCGCCTACGGAACGGCCCGTGGGAAGCTGGTTCTGGGCCTTTCCGGCAATCCGGCGTCCGCGCTGACCAATTACTGCGCCTGCGTGCTTCCGGCGGTGAGGAAACTGGGCGGCAGGAAGGACGTGCTGCCGGTCCCCTTCAGGGCGGTGCTGAAGGACGGCTTCAAAAAGAAAAGCCCCTCGGAGCGGCTGCTTCGCGGAAAGCTCACCCTGTCCGACGGTGTGGTCCGCTTTGAGGCCTCCGCGGCGCAGGGGAACGCCGTCCTGTCCTCTGCCGTCGGGTGCGGCGCCTTCGCGGTCATTCCGGCGGGCAGCGGGCCCCTGGAGGCGGGGGAGAGCCTGCATGGGTTCATGCTGTAGCAGAAAGGAAGTTTCGATCGAATGAAAAAAATACGCGTGGAGGAAGCGGTCGGAAAGACGCTGTGCCATGACCTGACCGAGATGAAGGACGGTTTCAAGGGCGCCGCATACAAGCGCGGCCACGTGATCCGGCCGGAGGATATTCCTCATATGCTGGATATGGGCAAACGGTATGTGTTTGTCTGGGAAGAGAACGCGGGGGAGATCCATGAGGAGGAGGCGGCCCTCCGGCTCGAAGGCCTGGCGAAGGTCCCCGGGACCCGTTTTACGGCCCCTTCCGAGGGGAAGGTGGTTTTGCTGGCGGAGAAGGCCGGCATGCTTCGCGTGGATACCGCCCTTCTTGAGGCCGTCAACAGCCTTGGGGACATCACCATCGCGACCCTGCCGGACCATTATCCCGTGCTGCCCGGCATGCGGCTCGCCTCGATGCGGATCGTGCCCCTGGTGACAAAGGAGGCGCAGATCCGGGACGCGGAGGAGATGTGCCGGGGGAAAAAGCTCCTGGATCTTCTTTCCTATCGCCCGCTGAAGGCCGGGGTCCTGATCACGGGCAGCGAGATCTATCACGGACGCGTCCGGGACCGGTTTGAGCCGGTGGTCCGCGCAAAGCTCGGGAAATACCCCGGGGAGATTATGGGGGTAAAGATCTGCGACGATGACGAGGAAATGCTGCTCAAAGCGGCGCGGGAGTTCCTGGCGGCCGGGGCGGATCTTCTTGTCTTTTCCGGCGGGATGTCCGTGGACCCGGACGACCTGACGCCGGCGGCCATCCGCGCTCTGGGCTGTGAGGTGGTCAGCTACGGCGTCCCCAGCCAGCCGGGGAACATGTCCCTGGTGGCCTATCTGGGGAACATTCCGGTTTTGGGGGTCCCTGGAGCGGCGGTCTCCATGCCCACAACGCTGTTTGACGTGCTTCTGCCGCAAATCTACGCGGGGGTCCGTTTTACCAGACAGGAGCTTCGTTCTCTCGGGGACGGGGGTCTTTGCCAGCTTTGCGGGGAGTGCCATTTCCCCAACTGTACGTTTGGCAGGTACTAAGATGCAGGATACATACGGAAGAAATATCTCCTATCTTCGCCTGTCGGTGACAGAACTGTGCAACCTGCGCTGCAGGTACTGCATGCCTGCGGAAGGCATTGCAAAACGGAACCATGCGGAAATGCTGACAGAGGAGGAAATGGTCCGCGCCGTGCGTGCGGCGGCCAGGCTTGGCGTTACAAAAGTGCGCATTACCGGAGGGGAACCGCTTTTTAAGCCCAACATTCTGTCCATCTGCAGGGGGGTCTGCGCGGTGGAGGGGATCCGGGAGACCGCATTGACCACCAACGGCACCCGGCTTGAGGCCCTTGCCGGCCCCTTGCGTGCGGCCGGGATCCGGCGGGTGAACATCAGTCTGGATACCCTGGACGCGCGGAAATACGCCTGGATGAGCCGCACAGGACGCCTGGAGGAAGCCCTGAGTGGAATCGAGGCGGCCCTTGAAGCGGGCTTTGAGAAGGTAAAGATCAACACCGTGCTCATCGGCGGCTTCAACGGGGATGAGGTGGCGGACCTGGCGAACCTGACGAGGAAATGGCCGGTGGACGTGCGTTTTATCGAACTGATGCCCATGCCCGGGAGCGGTCTGAGGGACGAGGAGGCTTACATCCCGTGCAGTAAAGTGCTGGAGTGGCTTCCGGAGGCACAGCCTGCTAAGGTGCATGACGGGGTGGCGCGGCTATACCGCCTCCCGGGGGCGCTGGGAAACATCGGGCTGATCAGCCCGCTGTCCAATCATTTCTGCGCAGAGTGCAACCGCCTCCGGCTGACGGCGGACGGGCATCTGAAGCCCTGTCTGCATTCCGGGGACGAGATCAGCCTGAAGGGGCTGGACGAAGAGGGCATGCTGGAGGCCATGAAACAGGCTGTCCGAATGAAGCCAAGGCAGCACGAGGCCCTGTCGGCCCGGGAAGAGAGCCGGTCTGCCCGGCCCATGAACCGCATCGGAGGATAGCATGACACAGGATTTTACGCATTTTGACGACCACGGCAGGGCCCGCATGGTCCATGTGGGCGGGAAGGAAGAAACCGCCCGGACGGCGGTGGCCGCGGCAAGGGTGCTTGTGAACCGGGAGACCTTTGACCTGATCCGGACGGGCGGGGTCAAAAAGGGCGACGTGCTGACGGTTGCCCAGGTGGCGGGCATCATGGCCGCCAAAAGGACGCCGGACTGGATCCCGATGTGCCACCCCATCGCGCTCAGCGGGGTGGATCTGGAGCTTGGACTGGATGAGGAGCGCCTGAGCGTGGAGATCCGTGCCCTGGTGCGTTGCGAGGGACGGACCGGCGTGGAGATGGAGGCGCTGACGGCGGTTTCCTGCGCGGCGCTGACGGTGTATGACATGTGCAAGGCCGTCCAAAGGGACATGGTGATCACGGACGTGCGGCTGCTTTGCAAAACGGGCGGGGTGCACGGGGACTATCAACGGGAGGAATGACGGATGAGCGGGATCAGATACACGGCCGCGGTCATTACCGTGAGCGACAAGGGCTTCCGCGGGGAGCGGGAGGACACCAGCGGTCCGGCGCTGTGCCGGATGCTGCAGGAGAACGGCTGGGAGGTGGTCCATACCGCCCTGGTGCCGGATGAAAAGGAGCTGATCAGGCGAGAACTGCTTCTTTGCGCGGACGAAAAAAAAATCCCCCTGGTGCTGACCACGGGGGGGACCGGCTTTTCCCCCCGGGATGTGACGCCGGAGGTTACGCTTGAGGTGATCGAACGCGCCGCGCCGGGGATTCCGGAGGCGATGCGCGCCGAAAGCATGAAAATCACGCCCCACGCCTGCCTTTCCAGGGAAACAGCCGGGATCCGGGGAAGCACCCTGATCCTCAACCTGCCGGGCAGCATGAAGGCCTC
The DNA here is from genome assembly GCA_946408995.1 of uncultured Clostridia bacterium. Classification (GTDB taxonomy): domain Bacteria; phylum Bacillota; class Clostridia; order Christensenellales; family Aristaeellaceae; genus RUG756. Next base: position 8,406 of record CAMJUL010000046.1, read on the forward strand.
CACGGAGAATTTCTCTGCGGTGATCCGCCCCGTGCGCCATGGGGTGGAGATGCTCCTTTCCCAGGGTTCGGCGGACTGCGCGCCCAAGGCGGCCCGGATCCTGGACGTATGCATCAGCGAGCGGCGCGGCACCCAGAAGCACCCCGTGGACCAGATCGAGATGAAGGTCGGGCATGGCATCGTGGGAGACGCCCATGCCGGGGATTGGCATCGGCAGGTGAGCCTGCTTGGCAGAGAGAGCGTGGAGAAGGTCCAGTGCCATATCGATTTTGAGCTCAAGAGCGGAGACTTTGCTGAAAACGTGCTGACGGAAGGCCTGAAGCTGTATGAGCTGAAGGTTGGGACCCGGCTCAGGATCGGCACGGCCCTGTGCGAGGTGACTCAGATCGGGAAGGAATGCCACATGAACTGCGCCATCCGCGAGAAAGCGGGCGACTGCGTGATGCCCCGGGAAGGAATCTTTGCCCGGGTGCTCGAGGACGGGATAGCCCGGGCGGGGGACTATGTGACCGTCCTGTAAGGGGATCAATAAAGGGCCGAGGCGGAAAAGAAAAACGCTTCAGCCTTTTTCTTCAGGCTTTTTTGGAGGGAGGGACCGTCAGGAAGGAAACGGCGAGGGAGCCGGCGAAATTCCCGGCGACCGCCAGCACCAGGGACCAGGAAAAGGTCGCCGCCACACCCAGGGTGATGACATTGGCGATGCAGTGCTGGAAGCCGCAGAAAATAAACAGGGGGATGCCGTAGAGGATGCCAAGCGGCGTCCCTTTTTTATACAGTTTGACGGCCAGATACATGATGGCGCCGCACAGGAAGGCGCGAAGGAAAAAGGCAATGGAAAAATCCCAGGACCCGACCTTTTCAAGGGCGCCTTCGATCAGGGAAGGGTCCGCCGCCCGGAACAGAAGACCGGAGGCGTACCCGGACAGAAGATTCACGAGCAGGATCAGCGTCAGGTCCTTTATGGGCAGGCGGTCCTCAAACAGAAAGCCGCATTTGCCGGTGAACAGGTTCAGCCCCAGATAACAGACGCCCAAGAGGCCGAAGGCAAAAATAACCGGTCCGATGGGGGAGCCAAGCTTGAGCAGCGCGTAATTGCCAAGGCCGATCAGGAGCGAAGCCGCGGCGGATTTCAGTATCAGTTCCCGCATTGAGAACCCCTCCTATCCAATTCTTCAGATCCGTTGAAAACAAGGGCGGGAAGCGGACGTTCGTTCCCGCGGACAAAGTATACCACAGAAATACCGGGCAGGAAAGAAGCGGGAGGGAAAAGACGGACGCAGGCAGGCAAAATGCATGAAATGCATACTTTTGAGCGGGAAATGCCATTGAACACAGAGAGAAGGCTTTGTATAATGTGGGTGGATAACAGCCGAAAAACAAATGGACCGCCCGGCAGAGGATGGCCGGGCCCCTGGCCTTGGGGGAGTGCGGCACGGCTGGCGGTGCGGATGGGGCTGTAAAGCGCAGACTGCCTGCTTCAGGCAGGCGGAGAAAGGAGAATCGACATGAAGAAGCTGCTGAGCATGACCATGGCGGGCATCATGACCCTGTCCGTGGCCGGCGCAGCCGCGGCGGAGAACACGGAGGCGCCGCGGGCGTACTTCCCCTATCCGGCGGAGCTGGAAAGCCTGCCGGACAATTTCAGCCTTCCGGATCTGTTTGAATTCTTCGACGCCTCCGCGGATCCGGACGGAAGCGGTCGGGTGGAAACCCCGGAGCAATGGGAGTCAAGACGAAGCGAACTGAAGGACATGCTTCAGTATTACCTGTACGGCAGCCGCATGGACCCGCTGAAAACGGACACCCAGGTGACCAAGGTGCTTGAAAACTACGCCTACAACTGGGCGGACGGCGTTATGGGCAGCGCGCCGGGTTACTTTGGATACAGCGCTCCGCCCAATTTGCCCGAGGGGGCCGCATCCTATACCACCATGGACTTCAGCGCCTGGGGCATGGGGGTCATTTACGCGAACATCGCCCCGGACGACGCCTTTGTGTATCATGGGGAAGGGTTCGCCATGCCGGAGGGCCTGAAGGCCTGGGCTGAAGGGGACACCTGGAGGGAGCATGAGGACGCGGTGAGCCGCGTGACCCTGCCCACGGTGACGGTGGAGATGCGCATCCGGGACACCAACCCGGAAAACGCGGCCTATGTATCCCCCGAAGCCGAGGAAGGGGTGACCGCCACCTTCAACATCCGTTTCCCGGTCGAGGCGCCGGTGGTGGACGGACAGACCCGGGATGCCCACAGCAGCGTGAACGGCAGAGGCTACCCGGTGGTGGTGGGCGTCGGATCCCTGTCCGAGGCCCAGATCGTGACTCTGAATGCAAACGGCTACGCGTTTATCGCGGCCAGCGACACCGCCGACCCGGACAACGGGCAATTGAGCGTGTATGAGAAATTGTATCCCCCCAAGGACCCGGTGGTGCACAACGACAACACCACGGAGAACGAATACGCCGTGGACAGCGGGGACCTGATGCACAGCGGCTGGTTCTGCTCCAGGGCGCTGGATGCCATTGAAAACTACATGCTGCTCTCCGCGGAGGAGAAGGCCGCTTTGAATCCGAACGTCATCATCCCGGACATCGACGTATATGCCTCCGCCATCACGGGCTGTTCCCACGCGGGCAAACGGGCCATGGTGGGCGGCGTGTTCGACACCGGCGACAACGGGGAGACCCGGTTTGACATCATCGCCCCCAGCGATCCCGGCGGCGCAGGCGCCACCGGCTTCCGGTATGCCACCGAGGGGCAGCTGTTCAGCTATGAACCCCCGTACCAGAGCGGGGTGGTGCACAATTACGCCTACGGCCTGAACGAAACCACCCAGCGCGCCGTGCAGAACGGCGGCGAGGACCAGTGGTTCTGCGACCGGGCGCAGATCCTGACCGTGCGTCCGGACCTGGCGGACAATATGCCCTTTGATGCCCACGCCCTGATTGCGGCCTTTGCCAGCGCTGCGGAGAACCATTATTTCCTGGTATGGACGGCGGAAGGCCAGGACGCCTGGCTGAATTCCCCGGCCACGGTGCTCAATACCTGGGCGGCCAGGGAGGTCTTTGAATTCCTGGGGCAGGGGGACAACGCGGCCGTCATCGTCCGCGACCAGGCCCATGCCAATCAGGACCGGGATATGGCAGACCTGATCGGCCTGATGGATCACCTGTATTACGGCGCGGAGAAGATCGTGCGCAAATACCATGCCACCCTGGCCGGGCCAGACGGCCTTCTGGCCGCGGACGGCAACGGCGCCATCATGCCGGACAAAACCTTTGACACCGTTAAGCAGATGGAGCGCAACCCGTATTATATCCCCAGCACCTACTTGAACTGGAGCCGGCCCGGCAAGCATGTATTGTGGACGGAGAACAACTCCGTAACGGAAGGCGTGCCCGTGACCCTCGCCTTCCATACGGACGCGGAGAAGGTCGTCCTGACCCTGACGGACGGGGAAACCAGCCTTGAGGCCGTTTCCACAGAGGGCGTTGCCCTGATCGAACTGACCGCGGAACAGGCCAAAGCCGGCAGGTACCTGGCAAAGGCCGTGGGGGACAAGGACACCAAGGCCATCGAGCTATGCGGCTGGACGGTGAAGGACGCTCTCAGACACGGCATTTCCGACAACAGCGCCCTGGGGCACGACGTGGGCAGCGGCATCTGCTTTACCACCCCGCTGGTCAATTACAACAAGGCGGACGATCCGGTCCGGCTGTATCTGAACGGGGAGGAAGTGCCCACGGACCTGTACGACTATGACAACCGCATTCAGCTTGAAGGCGGGGAGACGATCCCCCAGAGCGGGTATCTGCAGCCCTACGGCGCCACGCTGACCCTGTATCCCGGTACCATGGGCTATCAGGTGGGCATGGGCGAGAAGGTGGTCTACTCCCTGCGCAACGCCAAGATCGAAGCGCTGCAGGGGTATGTGATCAACATGGACGTGGAGCTGGAGAAATACGACCCCGGCCGGGGACGCATGCGCTTTAAGACCACCTACAATACCGTCAGCACCCAGACCCCGGTCTGGGAGCCGGAACTGAGGCAGAACACCCCGAAACTGGGTCTGCCCATGGACGAGGATCGCTGGCCGATCCTGGGCAACTGGGCTTCCGACTTCGACGCCCAGGGCGTACTCAAGCCGCTGGACGAGATCCGGCCGCTGTACACCCCCGAAATGCCCTCGGCGTACCAGGCGGAGATCACCCTGGAGAAGGCGGACACCAAGGGCTTTACCCTGGCCTTCAGCCAGGCGGTGAACCCCAACGATTTCGGCCTGGCCGTCAATAACGTGTCCGGATACACCTGGACCTTCGCAGAGGACGCCCGGTCGGTCACCGTCACCTATGACGCACCGGTGGAAGCAGGGACGGAGGTATCCCTGTTTGTTTTCCGCTCGGTGGACCAGGAGGGCAATATGATAGGCGGCCCCGTGGCCCTGAAAGCCCTTGCGGAATAAGGACGCGAAAAGAAAACCGAAAGGGTTCCCGGGGACGGGCGTGAAAGCGCCCGCCCCCATTCCTTTCCAGGACAACAGGACGAAATGTGTGCGAAAAGTTGCAAAAACGGGGAGAGAATGCTACAATCAGGCTATCATCGCACAATAGCCTTTGAAGAATGGGAGTGTTTGCATTGGAAGATACGCGCGTCAAAAAACGGAACCTGATCATGTTCCCCCTGGGGACCGTGGGAAGGGACATGATCTACAACCTGGTCACAAGCTACCTTCTGACCTTCGTGCTGTTTACCCATCAGCTTTCCCCTGCGCAGTTGAGCGCCATAACCATCATTATGGTGGCGGCCCGGGTCTTTGACGCTTTGAACGACCCCGTCATGGGCAACATCATCGAGCGGACCCGCACAAAATGGGGCAAATTCAAGCCCTGGCTGGCCATCGGCATCCTGACCACCTCCGTGGTGGTGTATCTTTTGTTCAACGTGCAATTGCAGGGCTGGGCTTTTGTGGTGTTCTTTGGCGTGATGTACTTTCTCTACAGCATTACCTATACCATGCACGACATCTCCTACTGGGGCATGGTACCGGCGCTGAGTTCCAACGCGGACACCCGCAACCAGTATACCAGCCGGGCCACGCTTTTTGCCGGCATCGGCGGCATGGCGGCGGCGGCTTTCATCCCCATGCTGACCGCGGGCAACAGCGCTATCGGCGGCAACGCCGTGACCGCGTACGGACGTGTGGCCCTGATCATGGCCATCCTGGCCCCGGCTTTCCTGGCCTTCACCATCTTTGGCGTCAAGGAGCAGCGCGATTACAACAGCGAGCCGGTACCCCCCGTCAGCTTTAAAAAGATCCTCTCCACCATCACCGGGAACGACCAGCTGGTGTGGATCTCCGTGGTGTTCCTGATCCAGCAGATCGGAAACGGCATATTGCTCTCCGGCATCGGGCAGACGTACATTTACGTGGAATTCGGCTATGAGGGCATGTATTTCACCCTGTTCCAGATGCTGGGCATGGCGGTGACGGCGGTGCTGATGCTGTTCTACCCCGCCATCTCCAGGAAGATCACCCGCAAAAAGCTGATGAGCATCCTGATGGCGGTTTCCGCCGCGGGGTATGCGGTGATGCTGCTGCAGGGCCTGCTGCTGCCCAAGGGCATGGTCAAATTTGTCTGCCTGACCTTCGGCTACATGCTGGCCAACTTTGGCCAGTACGGCTTCTACCTGATCATGATGATCTCCATCATGAACACGGTGGAGTACAACGAATACCTGCACGGCACCCGGGACGAGGGCATCGTTTCCTCCCTCAGGCCGTTCCTGACCAAAATGGCCTCTGCCCTGACGGTGGCCATCGCCAACATCACCTACATCGTCTTTGGGATCATCCACTATACCAACGGCATTGCGGACGCGGAGCAGGCGGCGAACATCGGCACCATCACCGCCGAGGAAAAGGCCCACGAGATCACCGGCCTTCTTTCGGGGGTGCAGCACAGCCAGACCCTGGGCCTTTTGATCGTGATGACGGTGCTGCCCTGCGCGCTGATGTTCCTGTCCTACCTGATGTACCGGAAACGCTACAAACTGGATGAAGCGGAATACGAGCGCATCTGCGGCGAGATCGCCAAGGGGAAGAAGGCATGAGCCTGACGCGCCTTGCGCTGAAGATCGCGGCGCCGGTCCCCCGGGTGGAGGATTTTGAACGGTATCTGTTTATCGGCCCCCATCCGGACGACATTGAGATCGGCGCGGGGGCCACGGCCGCGAAGCTTGCGGGGCTCGGAAAGCAGGTCTGCTTTCTTGTCTGCACCGACGGACGTTTTGGCCTCGCGAACGCTCCGGAGGGGACGACGGAGGAAGCCCTTGTCAGTTTGCGCCAGAGGGAGGCAATGGCCTCCGCCGCGGTGCTCGGGGTCCGGGACGTACGGTTCCTGGGCCTTCGGGACGGGGCGGGCTATTCCATGGAGGCGCTGCTCAAGGGCATCGCAGAAACGGTTTCCGATTTCCGGCCCGACATGATGTTTGCCCCCGACCCGTTCGTGCCCTCCGAATCCCATGAGGATCACCTGCGGACGGGCCGCGCTGCGCGGCAGGTCGCGTGCTTTGCGCCTTACGCGGGCATCATGGAAGGGTGGGGCGCGCAAAGTGTGCCGGTGCGGGCCCTTGCCTATTATATGACCGCCCGGCCCAACCGGTTTGTGGGAGTGGGAAAAACCATCTCAACGCAGCGCAAAGCCCTTTTTGACTGCCATCTGAGCCAGTACCCCAAGGGCTGTCCGGACGCCAAAGCGCTGGATACCTACCTGACGCTGCGGAATTTCGAGTTCGCCCTGCGCTCCCTCAAGGGGCGGGCGGAAGGCTTCCGGGTGCTGGGCGCCCTGCATATGCACTGCCTGCCGGAAGTCTGAAAGCGTTCTTTGGATCCATACAAACAGGGCCTTCCGTTCCAAAACGGAAGGCCCTTTAATAGGCTCTTCTTCAGGGAGCTTCGTCCAGCAGGTCTGCCCAGTTGACTTTCTCGGACCCGACCTGGTCCGCCCCCGGGGCTCTTTCGGCCACGTTGACGCTGATGGTGTAGGCGTACCCGGACTGCAGGGTAACCTCCTGGGTGCCCTTGTCGTCGAAGGTCATGGTGTTGTAGGCGCCGTGCCTTCCAAACAGCTCCTTCTCGCCGAACCAGTCGCTTCCGGACCCGTTTTTGATCACATAGGTCCCTCCGGGCAGGGAAACGGTGGCTTTCCCGCTGCCGCCGATGAAAAGGATGGAGACCGGCTGGCCGTTTTTGTAGATTTTGGCCACATAGGCGGTGCTGTCGCTCTGGTTGACCTGGATGGTCAATTCCATGGACTTGTTGGTGACGGAGGAAAGATGCCAGATCTCGCCGTTCCTGGGCCAGGGCTGCCTGCACTTTTCCAATTGCTCTTTTGCGCGGCTGTCACTGCTGTTGAGGAAGGCCAGGGAAGCACTGAAAAACTTCTTTTCTTCCATATATTTCAGGCCGGTGCGGTAAGCCTCGTCCCCCTTTTCCCGGATGTAGGCTGCCTGAAGGACTTCCCCTTCGATCCGGCGCAGGGTATCGTCCAGCGTGAACGTGCTTTCCCCCAGGGACAGCGTTGTGGACCGCCTGTCCACAGAGTAGGGCCAGTAGAGGCGTCCGCTTTTGAGGTCCACGGGGAAAACGCTCGCGATACAGGGACGCGCTTCGTCCCCGCCCTCCGCGGGATAAACAAGCAAAAGCCAATCCGCGTCGGAAAGGGAGGAGGCCAGGAAGGACGCGGGCACGGAGCGGTACGCTCCGGTGGAATCCAGGCTTGTTTCGAGGGCGTCCGCCTCCAGGTCATAGAGGACGGCAATGATCGTTTTTCCTTCAAAGGCCTGCGGCACCGGGGAGGTAAAGCCCCCTTTCATGCGCTGAAGGACACCGGCGTATGAACGTACCGCGTCCCGGAGGCTGGCACCGTCCGAGGCCAGGCAGGGGACAGAGAAAAGCAGAAGCAGTGCCAGAAACAGACTGAATCCTTTTTTGTTCATAACGATCATCCTTTCCGTTGTATGGGCTCCTATGAATCTGTCAAAATGGCTGCCTTGATTTTAACAGACTTTGGACCGGAACAGGTGGGCCGTATGCCCACTTGAAAAAGCCGATAAACAGACCGTATTTCCGCTTTTTTGAAATCGCGGCCTGTGGTATACTGTGCCGGAAAAAGCAAGGGAAGAGAGGTTTGATGGATGCGGATACGGAAAAGCGAAGCGCGGGATTTTGAAATCATGACGCGGATCTACGCCCACGCGCGTCAATTCATGGCCGAGAACGGAAACCCCAACCAGTGGGGGCCGACAAAATGGCCGCCGGAGGACCTTCTGCTTCAGGATATCCGGGAGGGCAGCAGCTACGTCTGCGTGGATGAAACGGACAGGGTCATCGGCACCTTTTATTTTGTGCAGGGCAGGGACGTGGAGCCCACCTACCGGGAGATCACCGGCGGCGCCTGGCGGGACGACAGCCCTTACGGCGTCGTGCACCGCATCGCCACAGACCATTCCAGGCACGGGATCGGCGCCTTCTGCATCCGGTGGGCCTTTGAACAGTGCGGCCACCTGCGCATGGATACCCATGGGGACAACATCGTCATGCAGCATTTGCTTGAAAAGCTGGGGTTTGTTCATTGCGGGACCATCTTTGTCCACGAGGACCATGACCCCCGTTTGGCGTATGAGAAATCACGGGGACAGGAGACTGCGGCGGGCCGCTGAAGACGTCCAAAAACACCTGCTGGCTGCAGGCTGAAATAAACCGGAAAAACTTTGGCGTTTCGACGCAATCGGATTTGACAAAGCGCCAACAAGCCGTTACAATAATCAGGAAACTCTTTTACAAGAGAAAAAGAAAGGAGAAACCTATCATGAAGAAGGTCTTTGCTGCGCTGCTTGCGCTGACCATGCTTCTTGGCATGATGCCTGTCGTCGCCGAGAGCACTTGGGACGGCGCGTACATGGACGAAGAGGACTTCAAAGCCTACACCAAGTATGATCTGGAGCAGGTCGTGGCTGCGATCGAGGATCAGCTGGACGACGCCGCTTATGAGGCGGTCAACGCCGCCAAGGAAGCGGGCCTGGCTGCCATCGATGCCGCCGGCACCGTTGCCAGCGTGAAAGCGGCCTACAACGACGCCTTCAAGGCGGTCCAGGACGCCATCCCCCTGGCGGACGGCCTGTATGCCTTCAAGAAGAGCGGCAATGCCGAGCGCACCAACATCCTGGGCCTTTTGGAACAGTACGCGGTGGCCAACGGCATCACCGGCATCACCATGACCGAGAGCGGCAGCTACGTCATGTACAACCCCCGCGTCACCCTGGGTACCGAGAATTACATTCCCGGATACGGCTTTGGCGCCCTGGCGGAGGGCAATTTGACCGAGGATCTGGAATATGAAAGCAACGAGGCGTGGAAGCGCTATTACCACACCTACAATGCCAGCGACCCCGGCACCCTGAACGTGATGAACGACCAGGGCTCCGAAGTGTCCAACCTTGTCTCCTATATGGTTGCCGAGCACTTTGACACCTTCATGAACGAGACCAAGGACGGTTATGACTGGGTGCCCGTGCTGGCCAAGGAAAAGCCCGTGGCTGTGAACGACGAGGACGGCGACGGCTTCTGCACCACCTGGCGCTGGGAAGTCCGCACCGGCGCGGACGGCCTCAAGTACAAGACCGCTTCCGAGATCGAAAGCCGCAAGGCCTTTGACGATCGTCCCGTGGAACTGGCCGACTATGAGACCCCCTGGAAGGTCATGCTGACCCAGCAGTTCGGCAACTACCGCGGCACCGAATCCGCCAACAAGACCAACGGCGCCATCGCCGGCATGAAGGAGTACTATCAGGGCTCCGAGCGCGGCTACAATGAGGACCTTTGGAAGAACGTGGGCATCACCACCTACGAAGAAGACGGCAAGTCCTACTTCCAGGTGACCTACGTGGAGGAGCAGGAGCGCTTCTATGCCATGTACTACCTGCTCACCTTCGGCGTCTGCCCGCCCATTCCCCAGGAGTTTGTGGACCTGGTGACCCCCCAGTTCCTGTTCGGCTACAACACCGACAAGACCGAGACCCCGCTGGACAACAGCCTGTCCCTGGGCGCTTATTACCTGGAGCGCTATGACCAGGACATGCAGATTGTCTACAAGAAGAACCCCAATTATGTGTTCGCCGACACCAAGTTTGCGGCCCCCGGCGTCCACATCAAGATCTTCCCCGCTGCCAAGGACGATACCATGGCGGTGCTCAACGAGTTCCTGGCCGGTCACTTTGACGCTTCCGGCACCATCCCGCAGGAAGTGCTGGACCAGTACCGCAATGACCCCCGCACCCGCACCACCACTGGTTCCTCCAACTTCAAGCTGAACGTGAACGCGACCACCCCCGAGACTTGGGAGTACCTGTTCGGCGAGGAAGGCTTCGTCAGCAAGACCGCCAAGGCGGACTATTGGACCCTGAAGCCCGTGATGAGCAACCGTCACTTTGTCAAGGCCCTGAGCTATTCCATTGACCGTCAGACCTACGCCAACGCCCGCGGCAACATCCCGTCTGTGGAATATCTGGCCTCCTCCTACATGTCCGATCCCGAGAACGGTATTTCCTATTCCTCCACCGAGGCCCATAAGAACGCCATCGCAAGCCTCCTGGAAGGCACCGACGGCAACGGCTATTCCCTGGAGCTTGCCCGCGACTACTTCCGCATGGCCCTGACCGAGCTGGAAGCGGAAGGCGCCTACACCCCCGGCACCAAGGATGCCCCCACCGTGATCAACTTTGAGATCGCCTGGATGTATCCCACGGACGAGGAGCAGAGCCACAACGAGATCAAGAACTATTTCGAGACTGCGTTCAACGATGATTCTGTCTCCGGCGGCGCGTATCAGCTGCATGTGGACTTCTGGGTCGGCAACGAATGGAGCGACGTGTACTACAACAAGCTGATGGTGGGCCAGTATGACCTGGGCTTCGGCGCCATTTCCGGCAACGCCCTGGATCCGATCGGCTTCATTTCCGTTCTGTCTAGCGATCCGGAGATCTCCGGCAACTTCACCCTGAACTGGGGCACGGATACCAACGATCCTGCCGCTTATCCGCTGGTCTACAACAGCGAGCGCTACAGCTTTGACGCCCTGTACAAGGCCGTCAACGGCAACGCCATCGTTTCCAAGGGCCAGAACAAGGCGGTCCTGAACTTTGAATACGCCCCCATCGTCAAGAACGAGGACGGCAGCTATACGGGTTCCTTCACCGTGAAGGCCACCCTGCCCGAGATCACCACCGTGACCCCCACCTCCGTCGTCTGCTGCGATTACGAGCGCTATTACAACGGCGACGGCGAGTATGAGGAGACCCCCGTTGAATTCGCTGTGGAAGACAAGGGCGCGGGCGAGCAGGTGATCACCTTCACCGTTCCCGCGGAACTGGCCGAAGTGTACGCCACCGGCAACGGCACATCCGCGGCGCCCGCCGGCTCCACCGGCTTTGACTTCTACTATGATCAGGTGTTCGACGGAACCACGACCAGCGGTCTGTATTATTCCGTGAACGACGCGTTTGAGGTGGCTGCTGCCGCCGAATAAGGCCTGAATTTCTCTCAACAGCGATGGGGCCGGTCTCCGGCTCCATCGCTTGTTGATTGAATGGCAAATGCATCTCCCTTGCCGGTCCTCCGCTGAATTTTTCCTTCCCTTAGGATGAATTTGAGACGCCGGTCATCATTTACACAGGAAAGGGGATTACGATGGGAAAGTATGTCCTCAAAAGAATCGGACTGGCGTTTGTGACCGCCTTCATTATCCTGTCACTCACCTTTGTATTGATCAAATTGCTGCCTTTCCAGCGTCCCATTGGCGGTGACGCGCAGCAGATCGCCTATTTTGACAAGCAGTACGGCCTGGGGTATGTGTACCGCTTTGAGAAGGAAATGTCCCAGTATGGGGAGCTCCTTTACAAATCGCCCGTCGATCACGGCAGGGCCTATTATTATTACCAGGTGCCCGTTCTGGAGCAGTACGGGAATTGGCTCAACAACATCATCACCCGCTGGGACTGGGGCTATTCCAAATCCTATCAGCCCAATGTGGCCGCGTCGGTCATCATCATGTCCCGCATCGGGTATTCCATCCGTTTGAATATCATCTCGGTGATCTTCTCCGTGCCCATCGGCATCCTTTTGGGGATATGGGCCGCGCTGAAGAAGAACACCCTGACCGACCATACCATTTCCACCATGGTCATGGTGTTCATTTCCATCCCGAGTTTCGTTTTGATCTCCTTTGTTCTGCGCATCTTCTGCTATACGCTGGACTGGCTGCCGTCCACCTGGCCGCCGGACACCGCGCCGACCGCGGCCCGGATCAAGGGGTATATCATCCCGGTGTTCTGTCTGTCCTTCGGCTCCATCTGCGGATACTGCCGGTTTACCCGGGCGGAACTGTGCGAGGTGATGGAAAGCGATTACCTGCTGCTTGCCCGCACCAAGGGACTGACCAGGCGCCAGGCCATCATCCGCCATGCCCTGAAGAACGCCATGGTCCCCATTTTCCCTTCCATCCTCGCCGAATTCATCGGGATCCTGGGCGGCAGCATGATCCTGGAATCCCTGTACGGTATTCCCGGCATCGGCAAGCTGTTTGTCCTTTCCCTGAACTACAAGGATTATGACATTCTCTTTGTCGACATGGCCATCTTTACCACCATCAGCCTTCTGGCCGGGGTGGTGCTGGACCTCAGCTACGGCTTTATCGACCCGAGGATCAGAATGGGGGCGAAAAAGTAATGGAAAATCATCCGTATTCCTTTCAAAAAGATGATTTCGTCCTGGTGCAGCAGAACAAACGCATCATGGACAAAAAACTGGAAACCAAGCCCACCACCTTTTTCCGGGACGCCTTCTGCAGGTTCTGCAAAAACAAGTCTTCCGTGGCCGGGGCCATTATTCTGGCTATCCTGATTTTGCTTGCGATCATCGTGCCGGTGGTTTCCCCCCACAACATCACCAACGTGCGCACGTCGGAAAAATTCCTCGCCCCCAAGATGTTTGAAGCCGGCACCGGTTTCTGGGACGGGACAAGGAAGAAAGAGCACGTCGTGTACGATGCGGTGAACGGGGTGCCAGCGCTGTCTGACAAGTACACCGTCGAGGCCATCAAGCAAAGCCTGGTCTCCCTGACGGTGGATCCGGAGGTATCGATGATCGACGCCGCCAGCCCCTACGGGACCGGAGGCCTGATCGTGGTGGCGACGGACACCGCCCTTGAGAACAAGGATGCCTACATGGTCTCCAAGCCGATCGCCTTTACCAACAAGGGCGGCTATCAGCTTGAGATCGTCCTTGGGGACGAGGAGCATGTGAACGACTCCCTGCTGGGGGAATACTGCGTCTACCTCAAGTCCGGCGAACGGGCGGAGGACCGCATGATGATCCGGGATTTCGGCAGGGACTACAGCCCCATCTCCTTTGACATCAGCGGAGCCATGAAGGACGCCGGCATCAGCAGCATGACGGCCCAGATCGTGTTTGAGGTGCACTCCACGACCGATGTTCTGCGCTATATCCTGGTGAAAAGCGTGCAGCTTTCCGGCGGAAGCCGGGCCAAGAACCTGGACGTACTGGAAGAGGTTTCCTTTGACAACCCGACCGTCATGATCAACAACGCCGACACGACCAGCATGGGATACTGGGCCTGTTCCGGACGCAAGGGCATCCACAATTCCGAGATCTATTACTGCGACTATATCCTGGATACCTACAAGCTGGTCTACGGGGACGCGGATCTGATCACCTATTCGGCGACCGAGTTCAACGGCTGGGTGGACAAGGGCTGGTGCAGCTACGATTACAAGATCGGCCCCGAATCCTTCGTCCGTCTGAGCGACGAATGCCCCATCGATTCCGTGGAGAGCCAGACCGTGATGACGGTCACCAAGAAGCTGTCGAGCGTAACGGCCCGGGGCTACAATTACCGCAAAATGGGCTACGATCGGATGCCCAAGTTCATTCTTGGGACCGACTCCTCCGGCTTTGACCTGTTCAAGCGGGCCTTCGCGGGCCTTCGCACCTCCCTGATCCTGGGCGTGTGCACGGCGGCCTTCTGCTTTGTGTTCGGCCTGATCTGGGGCTCGATCTCCGGTTACTTTGGCGGCAACGTGGACCTTTTGATGGAGCGGTTCTGCGAGATCCTCAGCGGCGTGCCGTGGATCGTCATCATGACGCTGTGCATCCTTCATTTGGGGAACAATTTCCTGACGTTTTTCCTGGCGCTGTGCATGACCGGCTGGATGGGTACGGCCGCAAGGACCCGGACCCAGTTCTACCGCTTTAAGGGGAGGGAGTACGTGCTTGCTTCCCGTACCCTGGGTTCTTCGGACATGCGGCTCATCTTCAAGCATATCCTGCCCAACTCCATGGGCACCATCATTACCTCCAGCGTGCTGATGATCCCAAGCGTCATCTTCTCCGAGGCGACGCTTGCGTACCTGAACCTGGGACTGCAGGGACAGCAGAGCTTTGGCGTCATGATGAGCGCCAACCAGCAGTATCTGAGCATTTATCCGAATCTGGTCATTTTCCCCGCGGTCATCATCGCGCTGATGATGATCTCCTTCAACCTCTTTGGCAACGGACTGCGGGATGCCTTCAATCCCTCCCTGAAAGGAAGTGAATAAAATGGCGGAAAACCGTGATACGGTTCTGTCCGTGGAAAACCTTGTGATCAGCTTCAAGACGGATCACGGGATCCTTCGGGCGGTCCGCGACGTTTCCTTTGACCTCAGGCAGGGGGAGACGCTTTGCATCGTCGGGGAAAGCGGGTCCGGAAAATCCGTGACCTCCAAGGCCATCATGGGCATCCTGGCGAACAACGCCATCATTGAGGGCGGGCACATCCTTTACCGGGGGGAAAACCTGCTGGAAGTGTCCGAAGACGAGTTCTATAAAATCCGCGGGCACAAGATCGGCATGATCTTCCAGGATCCGCTGTCGTCCCTGAACCCCATCGTCAAGATCGGCAAACAGATCACCGAGGCGATGCTGATCAATTCGGACAAGCTCAAGACCATGTACAACGACCTGATCAGCGACGATTTGATTAGGTATAAAAACACCCTGGCCAAGATGAACATCGCCATCGCGAACGAACGCAAAAAGCTGGACGCCCTGGTCACCTCCATCCGGGCCAAAGAGGGCCGCAGCGCGGCGGAAAAGGCCCAGGACAAGGACCTGATCCGCCGGAAGCAGGCCGAATTCAAAGCCTTCGAAAAAGAGACGCGGGAAAAATATCTCTCCAAAGCGAAAGAATACAAGGACATCCTGACGGAGAGCGAAAAACGGGCCAAAAAGGAAGTCGCCGCCTACAAGCAGAAGGTGACGGAGGAATACAAGGAAAAGGAAAAGGCGCTTAAGCGGAAGCTGGCGGGCGAGACCACCCAGGAGGGAAGGGAACGCCTGCAGAAGGAGCTGGAGGCGGAAAAAGAGGCCTTTGAAAGCTGCCTGAGGATCACCAAGGCCGAGGCAAAGCGCCGTGCCCTCCAGATCATGAAGGAGGTGGGCATCCCGGAGCCGGAGAAACGGTACAACCAGTACCCCTTTGAGTTCTCAGGCGGTATGCGGCAGCGCATCGTCATCGCCATCGCCCTGACCGCTTCGCCGGAGATCCTGATCTGTGACGAACCCACGACGGCCCTGGACGTGACGATCCAGGCGCAGATCCTGGAATTGATCAACAAAATCAAAGCCGAGCGGAACCTTTCCTGCATCTTTATCACCCATGACCTGGGGGTCGTGGCCAACATGGCGGACCGGGTGGCGGTGATGTATGCGGGCAAGATCGTGGAATACGGGACTACGGATGAGATCTTCTTTGATCCCCGGCATCCCTATACCTGGGCGCTGCTTTCCAGCATCCCGGATGTGGACAGCAAGGAGCGTCTGGAAGCCATCCCCGGCACTCCTCCGGACATGATCTATCCCCCGAAGGGGGACGCCTTCGCGCTGCGCAGCAAGTACGCCATGAACATCGATTTCAGGGAACAGCCGCCCTTCTTCAAGGTAACGGACACCCATTACGCCGCTACCTGGCTGCTGGATTCCCACGCGCCCAAGGTGGAAATGCCCAAGATCGTCAGCGAACGCATCAAGAATTCTTTGGAGGGAAGCAGCTATGACCAATCCGAAACCTGAAATCGCCATCTCCAAAGAAGGTCAGACGATACCGATGGATCAGGCGTCCTTTAACAGCCATTACAGGATCAATCCCCGCGTCAAGCAGAAGCCGGAATTGCGGGAGGAGAACATACTCCTGTCCGTCCGGCACCTGAAGCAGTATTTCTTTTTCGGCAAGGGCGCCAACAAGCAGAAGCTGAAGGCGGTGTCCGACATTTCCTTTGACCTGAAGGAAGGCGAATGCCTGGGCATCGTGGGGGAATCCGGCTGCGGAAAAACCACCACTGGCCGCTGCATCATCCGCCTGTACGATATCACCTCCGGTTCCATTTACTACCGGGGCGTCCGTATCAGCGCCGGCAGCCGCTGGAATAAAAAGGAAATCAAATGGACGCGGGTTCGGGGCCAGGAGGCCATCCGCAAGCTGAAGGCTGAAAAGGACGGAGGCGATACCGCTTCCAAGGTCCGGGAAATCGAGAACAACATCCGCAGCGTAAGGAACGAACAGAGGGAAAAAATCCGGCAGATCAATTTCGACAATAACAATGTCAGCCGGAAACTGCTCAACGAGATCCAGATGGTTTTCCAGGACCCGGTGGATTCCCTGGATCCCCGAATGACGGTGGAGGACATTATCCAGGAGGGCCTGAATATCCAGGGCTTCCACAACAAAAAGGAAAACCATCAGAAGGTGGTTGAGATGCTGGAGACCGTGGGCCTGGTGGAGGAGCACGCATCCCGGTATCCCCACGAGTTTTCCGGCGGTCAGAAGCAGCGGATCGGGATCGCCCGGGCACTGATCATGCACCCAAAGCTGCTCATTTGCGACGAACCGATTTCCGCCCTGGACGTTTCCATTCGGGCACAGATCATCAACCTGCTCAACGACTTGAAAAAGGATTTGAACCTCTCCATCATCTTTATTGCCCATGACCTGTCGGTGGTCAAGTATTTCTGCGATTCCATCGTGGTCATGTACTTTGGAAAGGTAGTGGAAAAGGCGCCCAGCGACGAGCTGTTCAGCCATCCCATGCATCCCTATACCCGGTCTCTGCTGTCGGCGATCCCCAAGCCAAATCCCCTGTCAGAGCGCAAGCGCAAGCGCATCACCTATCATCCGGAGGAGGCGCACGATTACGCTCACGGCGATCTGCCCAGGCTTCAGGAATTGACCAAGGATCATTTTGTCTATTGCAACGAGGCGGAAAAGCAGCGCTACCTGGAGGAGCTGAAGCGGTGACATGGGCATATTGAACCGTTTGTTCCGGCATTCCCCATTAAGCTATATCGCTTTTGCTGTTCTGGGGGCGGGGATCTGCGCGCTTTCCCTGCTTCGCACAGGCACAGGGTATACCCTGGCCTGGGCGGATGCCTTGTCTACGGCCGGGCTGATCCTTGTGCTGCTGGGATTTTTGATGATGATCAGCCATTTTGGCGCGTTTGATTCCTTTGGCTATTCCTTTTCCACCCTTGGAGCGCGCCGCTACAAGGATCTGTACGCCTATACCCAGGCGAAAAAGGAGAAGCGAACGGCAAAAGGATGGGGGTTTATGCCGCCGATCCTTGTCGGGGCGGTGTTCCTGCTGTTCGGTCTGGTTCTGTGGAACTTGTAACGATCATCTCCCTCCGCGAAACGAAAAACTCCAAGGGGTGTTACGGAGGGAGTTTTTTTTAACAGGCGCTGCCACGCCAGGGACTTTCTTGCGGGGATCCCGGCAAAGGGAGAACACAGGAGCGCGGCCTGTCTCAAGCGCTGCCCCTGGGGCAGCCCAGGGAACTTGAAGGGATGACGGCATGTGTATTTATGACAGCGGCCGATGGATCTCGGATCTGGACGAGGTGATAGGCAGTTTTCCGGTATTGGAAGAGCTGGAGGGAAAGACCGTATTCATTACGGGCGCTTCCGGACTCGTCTGTTCCGCCGTCGCGTTCGTCCTGATCCGCTATAACGAGACCCATAAGCGTCAGATCAGGATCCTTGCGGCGGGGAGAGACCGGGAGAAAATCCTCAGGTGCTTTGGCCCCTACAGTCAAAAAGCGTATTTTGAAATCCTCCGCTATGATGCCTGCGAAGCGGAGCACCCATGGAGGACCGCTTCCGACTATATCATTCACGGCGCAGGAAACGCCGTGCCGGATAAAGTGACCAAAGCGCCGGTCGAAACGTTGACGGCCAGCGTGAACGGCCTGAGATCTCTGCTGGAGTATGCGAGGGAAAAGGGCGTTAAGCGGGTCTTGTATATTTCCAGCTCTGAAATATATGGACAAAACGCGGGAACGGAGCCGAAAAAAGAAGACGCGTACGGAAAGATCGATTTTCTGAATCCGCGCAATTCCTATTCTGTCGGAAAGCGTGCTGCGGAGAACCTGGCCATTTCCTACGCGGCGGAGTACGGAACGGACACGGTGATCGTCAGACCCGGGCATATCTACGGGCCGACGGCCTCCCCGGAGGACAGCCGGGTCTCCTCCGCGTGGGCATATGCCGCGGCACGGGGAGAGGAGATCGTGATGAAAAGCGACGGCAGCCAGATCAGGAGCTACTGCCATTGCCTTGACTGCGCGTCCGCGATCCTTACGGTGCTGCTGCGGGGAGAAAAAAACACGGCGTATAATATATCCAATCCCGATTCGATCATCACAGTGCGCAAAATGGCCGAGATCCTTTCGGAGGTGGCGTCAGTCGGGATCAGGATGGATCTGCCGACCAGGGAGGAGCGGAGCAGGTTTAATCCCATGCAGAACTCTTCCCTTGACAGCAGCCGCCTGATGGCACTCGATTGGAAAGGGCTCTTTGACGCCCGGCGCGGGTTTGAGCATACGGTCAGCATTCTTCGAAGGCAGTACGCCGGGGCAGGGCTTTGACGGAGTCTTCCGGGCGGACGGAGCTGGATGCTGCATGCGATGAGGGCGGAATATAAGAACACACGTTTCGTCAAGAAGAGGACAGAGAAAAAGGGAGGAACGAATATGAAGGATGGCATCAAGAAGATCAGCTTTTCCGTGATCCTGGCAGTATGCGAAGTACTTTTGGGGCTGTCGCTGCTCATCGATCCTTCGGGCCTGGCCAGCGTGGTAATGATCGTGTGCGGCGTACTGCTGATCCTGCTGGGCGGGTGGAACGTGTACCGGTATGTACGACTGCCCAGGGAAGAGGCCGCGCTGACCTGGAAGCTTGCGGTGGGCGCGGGGCTTCTGGCCATCGGCATCACCTTTGTGACCAACCAGCACTGGATGGTACAGATGCTGGGGACCCTGACCACCCTCTACGGCATTCTGGTGCTGACGGGGACCTTTATGAAGCTGCAGATGGGGGTGGACGCGCTGCGCGTAAAGCGCCCCTTCTGGTATCTGATGGTTGTCAGCTTTCTCTTTACCGCGGTGCTCGCCACGCTTTTGATCGTCAATCCCTTTGGGGACGGGGCTATCTGGATCGTCGGCGGCATCGCGCTGTTGGCGCTGGCCGTTCTGGATGCCGCGTATTTCTTCCTTGGCAGAAGCCGGAAGGCTGAATAAACCCGCGGGCGATCGACTGGAAAGGCACAAAACAGTCCTATGGGTTTACGATCCCTGCTCCAAAGGGGACAAAGGAATGACGATTTCAGGACCTTTGCGAACTCCGGCGTTTCCCTGCTGATCACGATGGCTTTTGCGGGGTACAACGGGTTTCTTGGAATCGCGTACGGCTCTCCATGGCACGGGAGCATCGGCGTCTATTATTGTTTGCTTGCGGTGCTCCGCAGCGTGATCCTCCTTGCGGAAAGAAAGGGGAGGACGGAAGACAAGCTCCGGGCGGACGGACGGCGCCGGCGGGCGTTCATGCTTTGTTCCATCCTGCTGCTCGTGCTGAACCTTTCCCTGATCGGACCGCTTAGCCTGCTTGTCAGGCAGGAAAAAGACGTGAACCTGACCCTGATCCCCGCGATCGCGATGGCGGTCTACGCCTTTTACAAGATCACCCTGGCGGCCGTTCACATGGCCCAAAGAAGAAGGAGCAGGAACTGCCTGGTCCGGCTGCTGCGGTCCGTCCGGTTTATAGACGCGCTTGTGTCCATCATGACGCTGCAGAATACGCTGATCATGGTTTCGAACACAGGGGACAAACAGACGCTGCTCCCACTGACGGCGATCACAAGCGGTCTGATGTGGCTTGCTGCGGCGGCGCTGTCGGTCAGCAGCCTTGTATGGGGCGTGAAAGAAAACAGGGGAGCGGTCCGTGGATGACTTCCTGTGCCTGTTTGTTTTCCGTCTGACTCCGCCCCCTCCCTGACGGAGGAGAGGAGCGGAAACGAAAGGCTGAGGTGCGACGGGCCCTGAGAATCACTGCGCAGCCTTCATAAACCTCCGCCCGCGGCCTTTCCGCGGGCGCTTTTGGAAGACGCGTGAATGCGCTACGGGCTTGTACTGCGATGATTGAAAACCCCGTGTAAGCCGCTGCGGGAACGCGCGGTTCATTGACATTTCCCGTAGACTCGGGTATGCTGTTAGGGAAGAGTGGGAGGAGGATTGAGAAAATGAACCTGAAAGAAGCCTTCCGGTATCAGAACAGGCTGCAGAGCCTGATGGAGGAAGCCAGGACCATCCTGTGCGAGGAGAGGAACGTGACCGTACAGGAGGTCACCCTGCTTAAAAAACGGGTGATGTCCGAGGCGGAGGATGAAACCAGGGTGGAGGAAGCGCCCTCTGACTATGCGGGAAGGATCAACGATGTGGTGGGTTTCCTGCTTTGGATCCTGTCCGAACATGAGAAGCTGACCAAAGCCATCCGCCGGACGAAGAACGAATTGCGTTTGGACATGGACGGGGAGATCAGCCTGAACAAGCAGCGCCAGGAGATCGCCGCAACCCTGCGGGGAATGAACGGCATCCGCTCCTCCGAGCGGACCGTCATCGGTGGCGGAAAGGGCTACCGCTTCAACGCCGAGGGCAATCAGGTGGCTTACACCTGCGACCTGAAAAAGGTGACCACCATCAATTTTGACCGCAGGCAGGTGCGAAGCGCCATCGCGGAGCTGGAGCGCAGGGCGGACGCCGTATCCACGGAGATCGACCAGTGCGCCATCAACTCCAACGTGGACTACATCACGCCCTTCGGCGTGAACGAGGGCTTTGACGAGGCTTTCGAGGCCTATCTTACGAAAAAGGGCTGATCCAGGCGGCTGGGCTGCCTGAGAAGCAGCGGAGCGCGGGGTACGCGGAAGTCGGTTCAGGCGCAGATGAACGATAACGCTGCGCGTATGCGTGTAAAAGCGCCACAAGGATACACCCCGGGTGTATTCATGCCGCCTGCAGTCAGGCGGTATTTGAAAGGAGCAAGCAGCGACTCCCGCTTCGGACGCGCATTCTCACGAAGCTGCACCCACCGCGATTCCGATTTTTCGCATTTCCCCCTACGTTTCACCCAAAGGCAGAAGAAGGAGGCCCTTAGGGCCTCCGAATCAAAATAAGGGCGGCCTGAAGGTGTGGATGGAGGGTTTCCTTCAGAAACGCCGGAAAGACCGCCCCCAAATGGCGGAAGCGTATTCCGAGTGCCGCTGTTTCTCAGGCAGCCGGGCATCAAAAGCGGGCGGCAGGAAGCATCCTGCCGCCCAAAGCGCATGACGGACCTTGTGACACGTCTTTAGAAGAAGACGCCGCGGAATCGGGAACGGAAAAATAAGACAGGAGAATCCACAGATGAAACTGACAATGCTTGGAACGGGCAATGCACTGGTTACAGCGTGCTACAATACCTGCTTCCTGCTGGAGGACCGGGGACAGCTGCTCCTTGTGGATGGCGGCGGCGGGAATACGGTCCTTCAGCGGATCAAACAGGCGGGCTATGATTGGATGGACATTCGGCAGATCTTTGTAACGCACAAGCATATCGACCACCTGCTTGGCATCGTCTGGATGATGCGGATGATCTGCCAGTTCATGAACCATGGGGAATACAAGGGAGAGGCGTATCTCTATTCCCACGCGGAAGTCATCGGCCTGCTCCGCGGCCTGGCGGACAAGCTGCTGCAGAAAAAAGATATTGCCCAGATCGGCAAAAGACTGCATCTGGTGGAGGTTTCGGACGGAGAGACCCTGGAACTGATCGGGCATCCCGTTACCTTTTTCGATATCCGGTCCACCAAGGCGAAGCAATACGGCTTCCGCATGGATCTTGGCGAAGGCCGGAACCTGACCTGCTGCGGGGACGAACCGCTGGGGGACGCTGTCGAAAAATACGCGGAAGGGAGCGACTGGATGCTCCACGAGGCCTTCTGCCTGTATTCGCAAGCAGAGATTTTCGACCCGTATGAGAAGCATCATTCCACCGTCAAGGACGCCTGCGAGCTTGCAGAACGGCTCGGGGCGAAAAACCTGCTGCTGTATCACACGGAGGACCGCAACCTGTCCCGCAGAAAAGAAATGTACCGGCAGGAGGGGGAAATGTATTATCACGGCAATTTGTGGGTGCCGGACGATCTGGACACTCTTGAATTGTAAAACGCCGCCCGTAAAGGCCCGCCCGTGACCGGGGAGCCCGGAAGGGGAGAGCGACGCTTCCCCCGGCGCCGTTGGTAGGGACGCCTTCCTGCCAATGGCGCTTATGCGGTGTGCCGGGCATGGCACAATTCTAGCGGGTGAAAGTCCTGTCACGGGTATTTA
>CAMJUL010000047.1 GCA_946408995.1 uncultured Clostridia bacterium
ATGCCTTGA
The DNA here is from genome assembly GCA_946408995.1 of uncultured Clostridia bacterium. Classification (GTDB taxonomy): domain Bacteria; phylum Bacillota; class Clostridia; order Christensenellales; family Aristaeellaceae; genus RUG756. The sequence goes on from CAMJUL010000047.1 coordinate 10, forward strand.
AGGCACGGTGCATACCACCGGCTTAGCCGGTGGTTTTGATTCGGCGCTCCGGACGGAAAACGGGAGGGAGGGGAAACGGGTTTTCGCGGAATTTCCCCTTGACAGAAACCATGAAAATGCATAAAATGGTAAGAAATCCGACAATTTCCAAAAACGGGTTTTCCCCGCACGGTTCGTGCGGGCAGCGGAAAGGATAACGATTTTATGATCCGAAAAAAGCTGGTGCTTCCCCCGGAGAGCAGGCTGACGCTCTCCTTCGCGGAAAAGGTGGTGGATACCGGGAGGGCCTTTCAGTCCTCGCTGAAGATGGAATGCGGCAGCGCGTCCTTTAATGTGCGGTCCACCCTGGGGATGATCTCCCTGAGCCGCTATGCGGAGAAGGACGCGGTCCTGATCGCGGAGGGGCGGGACGAGGCGGAGGCGCTTGAGGCCGTGGGAGCGCTGTTTGAATAGGCGTCCAGGGCAGGAGAAGGCACAGGAAACGGAGGGTCCCCCCTCCGTGTTTTTTGTGGGCCGTCCCAGGGGAGGAAGGCCCGGAAGGAGGCGACCAGGATGACCCCGTTGGAAGCGGCGGAGCGGGCGGTGCCCGTCCGGCGAAGGCTGCACAGCCTTGCGGAGAAAAGTCTTCAGGAAAAGGAAACCGCGGCGTATCTAAGGAACCTGTTTGAGGAGGCGGGGCTTGCAACGGAGGACCGGGGAGGCTGGTTTTATGCCCTCCGGCGGTGTGACGGGCAGCCAAAGCGAAAGCCGGTGGCCTTTGTGGCCGACCTGGATGCCCTTCCGATCCCGGAGACCCTGGCGCTGCCGTACGCCTCCCGCAGGGAGGGGGTCTCCCACAAGTGCGGGCATGACGGGCATATGGCGGCGCTCTACGGCCTGGCGCTGGCCCTGCGGGACCGGGAAGCGGACCGGGACATCTATTTTATCCTGGAACCGGGGGAGGAGATCGGGGCCGGCGGGGAAGGCTGCAGCGCGCTCTTGGAGGAAAAGGACATCGGGGAGGTGTACGCTTTCCACAACCGGCCGGGGATGGCGGAGAACGCGGTGGCCTGCAAAGCGGGCTGCATCCAGTGCGCCTCCTGCGGGCTGACCGTGCGCTTTCATGGAAAAACCTCCCATGCCAGCGAGCCGGAACAGGGAAACAACCCCGCCGCCGCCGTGGCGGAGCTGGTTCTGCGTTCGGGGACCTATGCCGCCGCGCCCCATGACGGCCTGGTGCTTCTGACCCCGGTGCATATGCTGGTGGGCAGCAGGGACTTTGGCGTCAATCCGGGGGAGGGGGAGGTCTCCATGACCCTCCGGGCGGAAAAGGACGCGGAACTGGAGGCGCTGGAAGCTTTCGTAACGGAAACCGCCTCTCGTTTGGCGGAGGAAAACAGGCTGAAATGCGGTTGGGAAAAGCACGACGTGTTTCCGGAGACCGCCAATGACCCCCGCTGTGCCGGGAAGGTCCAGCGGTGCGCCGGAAAAGCCGGCCTGGCCTTTCTGGCCCTGGAGGCCCCGTGGCGGGCCAGCGAGGACTTTGGATGGTATACGCGCCATCGTCCCGGGGCGATGTTTTTTATCGGGGCCGGCGAGGATTGGCCGGCCCTGCATACCCGGGCGTATGATTTCAACGAGGCCCTGCTTTGCGCAGCGATCTCGATGTTCCTGTCGCTTGCGCTGGATGCGTAAGGAAGAAAAAGAAAACCCGCCGGCATCCGCCGGCGGGAGATTTTCGTTATGCAGTTTTCTTTTTCTTTTTCCTTACACTTTTTTTGTTTATCCAACCTGCTTGGAAGGTTCACACACTCGGGCAAAACATCTTGAAATTCCGAAAATATTCTTCAGGAAATCTATCCGCTGCGCCCAGGTCTGCGGTCAACGTCCTTTCGTGAGGGATCATTGCCGTTCCTTGTTGTGCCGCCTCCGGCAGGCGGGCCATGCATCCGCTGTTTTACGGAAACATCCGGCCCCCCATTCCCTGCGGTTATCCGCCGGGAAGCTGCTGAACGCCTGCGCCTGATTCACTGTTCCATATGCTCATGGTTTTCGGATGCACTTCCAGGCAATGCCGAAGAATGAAGGAATCATTCTGCGCGAAGGCGGTCAGCCCGACCGACTATGACTTGCGTTTCCTGATCCAAGGGTACCGCCTCCTTTCAGTGATCTTGCTCTCCGGCAGCACCTCTTCCGCTGCCTTTGATCTCTCTTCCTCTTTACGGCCTTAGTATAGCATGCCTGAAACCGCTTGTCAACCTATTTTTGGCGGATTTGGAAATATTTTTTCCGTTTTTTTCATGAAAGAAGGGCCGCCGGGGGAGGGGAATTTGCTTCCGGAAGCTTGCGCGGAAGGAAAACAGCGCATATAATAAAACGGACTGAGAAAAAACGAATCCCCAAGGAGGACAGAAGTATGGCAAAGATCCTGAAGATCCTGGGCATCCTGCTTTTGTGCATCGTCCTGCTGGCGGGACTGGCGGTCGGCATTCTGACGCTGACGGAATACCGTCCCGCGGACAGGGAGATTATTTCGGTCATCGGCAAGCCCGGGGATCCCCTTCAGACCGGCAAGCCGCTGCGCCTTCTGAGCTGGAACACCGGGTATGCCGCCCTGGGGGAGGGCACGGACTTTTTTATGGACGGCGGGACCATGGTCTATACCGCCGACAAGGAAACGACGATGGAAAACCTCCAGGGGATCGTGGAGGAGATCCGGAAGGAAGCGCCGGACTTTATCCTGCTTCAGGAAACGGACAAGCATTCCGCAAGGAGCCATTACATCAACCAGAACGAGGAATACCGCGCGGCCTTTCCGGAGATGCAGAGCGCTTTCGCACACAACTTCAGGGCCCTGTTCGTGCCCTATCCGATGCCGCCCATCGGGAACGTGGAGAGCGGCGTGCTGACCCTTTCCGCCTACCGCGTCTCTTCCGCGGAGCGGATCAGCCTGCCCACTCCCTTTGTCTGGCCGGTGCGCACGGTCAACCTGAAACGCTGCCTATTGGTGACCCGTCAGCCGGTGGAAGGGAGCGAACACGAGCTGGTGCTGATCAACTTCCACCTGGAAGCCTATGACAACGGGGAGGGCAAGAAGCGGCAGATGGAGGAAATGGCCGCTTTCCTTCAGGCGGAAGTGGAAAAGGGCAATTGGGTCATTGCGGCGGGGGACTTCAACCAGACCCTTGCGGAGGTTCTTTCGGCCTACCCCGTCCTGGATGGGGAGTGGGCGCCCGGGACCCTGGACACCGCCCTGCTGGGGGACGGCCTGACCGTTCTGATGGACGCTTCGGCGCCCACCTGCCGCTCGCTGAGCCGCCCCTATGAGGGGACGCGGGACGGCTTCCAGTTTTATATGATCGACGGGGTCCTCGTGTCCCGGGGGGTCACGGTGGAGGAGATACGCACCGTAGACAAGGACTTTCAATACAGCGATCACAATCCCGTGGTGCTTTCGTTCCGTCTGGAATAGGCCGTCGTCAGGCCGGGCACGGGGTACGATGAAAGGAGCGTTTGAACCGGAATGAACAATGTACGCAAAATCAGCGAGGACCTCTTCTACGTCGGCGCCAGCGACCGCCGGCTGCACCTGTTTGAGAATGTCTACCCGATCCCGCAGGGGGTCTCGTATAATTCCTATGTGCTGCTGGACGAAAAAACCGTGCTGCTGGACACCTGCGACCGTTCGGTGGGGGATCTGTTCCTTGAGAATGTGGAGGCGGCGCTTTCGGGCCGCCCCCTGGACGTGCTGGTGGTGGATCATATGGAACCGGACCATGGGGCCACCGTGCTGCGGGTGATGGAAAAATACCCCATGGCCGAGATCTGGTGCACCAACGGCGCAAAAAACATGCTGGGCAATTTCTTTGACGCGGACCTGACAAGCCGCATCCGGGTGGTGAAGGAGGGGGAAAAGCGGTCCTGCGGCAGGCATACCCTGGCCTTTTACACCGCCCCCATGGTCCACTGGCCGGAGGTGATGGTCACCTTTGACGAAACCACGGGCACGCTGTTTTCCGCCGACGCCTTCGGGACCTTCGGCGCCCTGAACGGGGATCTTTACGCAGACGAGGGGGCGATTGGAAAGGCGGAATGGGACGAGATGCGCCGCTATTACGCCAACATCGTCGGGAAATACGGCAATCAGGTGCAGGCCCTTCTGAAAAAGGCTTCCGGGCTGGATATCCGCAGGATCTTCCCGCTCCACGGCCCCCTCTGGCGGGAGGGACTGGGGGAGCTTCTTTCCCGGTATGACCGCTGGAGCCGCTGGGAGGGCGAAGAGGGGATCGTGATCTTCTGCGCCTCCATCTACGGCGGCACGCAGAACGCCATGGACCGCCTGGCCGCCTTGCTTTCGGACCGGGGGGTCAAGGGGGTCCGGGTGTATGACGTTTCTGCCCAGGATCCCTCCTTCCTGCTGGCGGAGGCCTTCCGGGCGAAAATTTGCGTATTCGCCTCCTCCAGCTACAACGCCGGGGTGTTCGTGAAGATGGAGGACCTGCTCCATGACCTGAAGGCCCATGACTTTAAAAACCACAAGGCCGCCTTTGTGGAGAACGGCTCCTGGGCGCCCTCGGCGGCAAAGACCATGAAGGGGATCCTGGAAGGGCAGACGCTGGAGACCGTCGGCGAGACCGTCACCATCCGGTCCGCCCCCCATGCCCGGGACGAAAAGGCCCTGGAGGCCCTGGCGGACGCCCTGAAGGAAGCCCTGTAAGGACATGACTAAGCTGAAATGGGAAAAGGGTCCCCAAAGCCTTCGCTTTGGGGACCAAAGCTATCGGGTCTATTGCCTGCCCGAAACCGATTCCACCAACCTGCGCCTTCGCAGATGGGCGGAGGGGGAGCCCCCGCCGGGCCTGGAGGGCCCCCTGGAAGAGGGAGTGTGTCTTGCGGCGGGAGCGCAGACCGCGGGCCGGGGAAGATTGGGGCGGAGTTTCCTCTCTCCCCGGAGCGGGCTGTATTTCAGCCTGTGCCTTCGGGGGGAGGACGCGTCGACGGCGCTGGAAATGACCCCCGCGGCGGCCTGCGCGGTCTGCGAAGCGCTGGAGGAAATGGGTTTTTCCGCCCTGGGCATCAAATGGGTGAACGACCTGTATTATCGGGGCAGGAAGGTCTGCGGCATCTTGTGCGAGCGGGTCGGGGCCTATGTGATCTGCGGCATCGGGATCAACCTGAGCGATCCGCCAGGCGGGTTCCCGCCCGAGGCCGGTATGGCCGGCTCCCTCCATCGTCCGGACCTGAAACGGGAGGACGTATTGGAAAAGGTGCTGGAGAAGCTGGCTTTTTATACCGATGCCCGCAACGGTGAAAGGACCCGGGCGGCGTACCGGGAAAGGCAGCTGCTGAACGGCCGCTTCGTCCGCTGCGACGTAGGCGGAAGCACCGTCCGGGGCAGGGTCACGGGAATCGGGGAGGATTATTCCCTTCAGGTCGCTACCCCGGAGGGATGGACCCGCCGCGTTTCCAGCGGAGAAGTGACGCGGGTCTATCCGGAGGAGGAGCAGCCGGGGGAGATCGGATTGCGGACAGCGTTCTTTGACTTTGACGGCACGCTGCGGTCCGGGGACAGCATCGTCTCCTTCCTAAAGTTTGCCCGCGAAAAGGGGAAGCTGTCCCGGAGGGCGCTGCTGGGCGCCGGGGTGTGCGCGCTCCTTGGAAAAGCAGGGCTTATGTCCATGGAGCAGGTCAAAACGCGGGCCCTCTCCTTTGAAAAGGCCCTTTCCCCGGCGGAGCGGGAGGCCCTGTTGAGGGAATTCGTTGCCCGGCGGCTGCTGCCGGAACTGTTTCCCCGGGGGCTTGAAGCCTGGAGGCGGCTCCGGGAGGAAGGATACCGCATGGTCCTGGTGACGGCCTCCACCGGGGAGTATATGGCGCCCCTTTCACGGGCGCTGGGGGCGGACGCGCTGCTTTGCACCCCCATGGCGCCCGACGGCAGGGTGGGGCCCAACTGCCGGGGCAGGGAAAAGGAAAGAAGGATGCTTCAATGGGCCGAAAGCCTTCCCGCGCTCATCCGGGTGGACTGGGAAGGGAGCCGGGCCTTTGGGGACTCCGCCGGGGACGAAAGCATGCTGCGCCTGGTCGGCTCGCCCTGCGCCGTCAATCCGGACAGACGGCTTTTGCGTCTTGCGCGGGCGGGAAACTGGACCGTGCTGAACTGGGCGGCGCCCACAGGGAAAAAAGAAGAAAACAACCTTACGGAAAGGAGCGTCGATCAACCATGAAAACCCCGTTTTCCGCCTATCTGGAGGGGATCGCGCCGGGGGCGAAGCGCCTGGTAAAGTGCCTGAAGGAGCGGTACGAATATGTGAGCATTCTGTGCACCGATTCCGTGGGCTTTCGGGCCATGGCCAGTCAGCGGCAGGTGTCCGTGACCGGGGAAACCATGACCACGGAAAGGGGCTGCGTGGTCCGGGTGTACAGGGACGGGCTGTATTCCGAATACGCCTTTGACCGCTTTGACCCCTCCCGGCCGGAGGAGACTGCCCGGGAGCTCTGCGAGGTGCTGGACAGGCAGCTGGCGCTGCTCAAGAGAAGCGGAACGGCAATCTATCCGACCGGCCTCATGGAGGACGGCCCCGCGGAGGTGCGGGCCTTTTTCGAGACCGGCACCCTGCCGGAGGAATGCGACATTCCGGCCCTGATCGGCAGGCTTACGGCCCTGAGCGGTCTGGGGATGAAGGAAGGCAGGGACATGGTGGATGTCCGGGCGACCCTGCAGAGCACCCATATCTCCAAAATGTTCCTGACGGAAAACAGGGATATGCGCCAGAGTTATGTTTACAGCGAGGGGACCATCGTGCCCCTTGCCGTCCGGGACGGGAAGACCGTCCATACCTACGCCGGCGTTTCGGGCCGCTGCGGCCCGGAGCTGGCGGACCAAATGGAAGAAAAGGTCTTTGAAAGCGTGCGGACCCTGGAGGACCTTCTGAAGGCCGAAAGTGTGGAGCCCGGCGAGTACGACGTGATCACCTCCCCGGAGGTGACGGGCCTGATCGCCCATGAGGCCTTTGGCCACGGGGTGGAGATGGACATGTTTGTCAAGAACCGCGCCCTGGGCAGGGAGCACATCGGCAAACGGGTGGGATCGGACCTGGTGACCATGCATGAAGGGGCCCTGTGCGCCCAAAGCGTGACCGGCTATGCCTTTGATGACGAGGGCACGCCGGCCGGCGATGTGACGGAGATCGACCACGGGATCCTCAAAACGGGCATCTGCGACGCCCTGAGCGCCCTGCGCCTGGGGACGAAGCCCACGGGGAACGGCAAACGGGAGAATTTCGAACACAAGGTCTACACCCGGATGACCAACACCCTTTTTGATTCCGGCACATCTACCCTGGAGGAGATGATCGCCTCCATCCGTCACGGATATTATCTGGTGGGCATGGAAAGCGGCATGGAGGACCCCAAGCATTGGGGCATCCAGTGCATCGTGGAGCGCGGGTATGAGATCCGGGACGGAAAACTGACCGGGAAGGTGGTGGCGCCGCTGGTCATGACCGGCTATGTGCCGGACCTGCTGGGGTCGGTCTCCATGCTCTCCTCGGACCGGGAGGTGTTCGGGACAGGCGGCTGCGGCAAGGGCTACAAGGAATGGGTCAAGGTGGCGGACGGCGGTCCCTGCCTCAAATGCCGGGCACGCCTGGGGTAAGCAGACAGGAAGGCGCCGGAGAGGGCGCGCCTTTCGGAAAGGACGGAAAAGCATGCGCATGGACATCCTGGATACGGTCCTCCGCCAGGTCAGGGAAATCGGGGCGGACGACTGGGAGATCACCGATACGCTGGAAGACGGCTGGGAATTCTATTTTATCCGGCACGCACTGGACCAGAACCGGGCCAAAAAGGTCCGCCACCTGCGGGTGACGCTTTACAAAAAAATCGACGGCGGCGCCTTTCTGGGCAGCGCGGGGGGAGAGATCCCCGTTACAAGCACGCCCGGGGAGTCGCAGAAGCTGCTCAGGACGTTTCTCTCCAGGGCGGAATACGTCCGCAATCCGTATTATGACCTGAACGGTCCCCGGGAGGCGCAGACGGACGGAATTGCGGCGGAGGCGGACGTGGAAAAAACCGCGGAGGACTTCCTCCGGGCCATGGAGTCGGTCCGGGAGGACGAAAACGCTTTTGTCAATTCTTATGAGATTTTTACCTCCCGGGTGGAAAAACGCTTTGTCAACTCCCGGGGCATCGACGTACGCTACGCCTACCCTTCCTCCATGCTGGAGACGGTGGTCAACGCCCGGAACCGGGAGAGGGAGATCGAGATGTACCGCATGATCAAGGGCGGGTCCTGCGACGGGGAGGAGGTCCGGCGGTGCGTGGAGGAGTCCATGGCGGCTGGCCTGGACCGGCTCGGGGCGCGTCCGACGCCGGCCCTGGGCAGGTGTCCGGTGATCTTTACCGGGGAGGACGCGGCGGAGCTTTTCAACTATTTCGCCTTCCTCCTGAACGCCGGCAGCCGTTACAGGGGCACCAGCCGCCAGGAGCTTGGGAAGGACGTGGTGGAAGGGGCGCAGGGGGACCGGATTACCCTCAGGGGGCTTGGGTACCTGCCCAATTCCTCCGGCAACCGTGCCTTTGACCCGGAAGGCGCGCCGGTGCGGGACATAGACCTGATCCGGGAGGGACGGGCGGTTTCGTACTGGGGCAGCCGGGCCTTTTCCCGGTACCTGGGCCTGGAGGATTCCTTCATCATCAGCAATTTCGGGGTCTCCGGCGGCACGGCCCGGCGGGAGGAGCTGTTTGAGGGCACCTGCCTGGAGGCCGCGGCGTTTTCCGATTTTCAGGTGGATCCGGTCACGGGCGATATGGCCGGGGAGATCCGTCTGGGATACCTGTACCGGAACGGGGAACGGATCCCCGTTACCGGCGGCTCCGTCTCCGGGAATCTGAGGAAGCTGGCCGCCCATATGCGCATGACCAAAGAAGAGAGACAGTACGATTCCGTCCGGATCCCGTGCTGCACCCGTCTGGAGGACGTCACCGTGGCAGGGTGTGAATAAAACAGGCGGAACAGAACAAGGGGCCGTCCCGGCATCGGGGCGGCCCCTTTGAAGGCAGACGGTCTGTCAGGCGCTTTCAAGACAGGCGCGGACAGCCTGGAGGAATTCCTTGGTGGAAACGGTCCGGGCGCTGCCCTCAAACAAGGCGGCCAGGTCCCCGGTCATGACGCCGCCCTCGATGGTGGCGAGCACGGCCTTCTCCAGACGGTCGGCAAAGCCGGACAGGGCGGGTAGGGAGTCCAGCTCCCCGCGCTTGCGCAGGGCCCCGGTCCAGGCAAAGATCGTGGCCACGGGATTGGTGCTGGGACTTTCGCCCTTCAGGTAGCGGTAATAATGCCGGGTGACGGTTCCGTGGGCCGCTTCATATTCGAAAATGCCGTCCGGACTCACAAGGACGCTGGTCATCATGGCCAGGGATCCGAAGGCGGTGGCCACCATGTCGCTCATGACGTCGCCGTCGTAATTCTTGCAGGCCCAGATCATGCCGCCCTTGGAGCGGATGATCCTTGCCACGGCGTCGTCGATCAGGGTGTAAAAATAGGTGATGCCGGCCTTTTGGAAAGCGGCGCTGTATTCTTTGTCAAAAATCTCCTGGAACAGGTCCTTGAAGCGGTGATCGTAGGTTTTTGAAATGGTGTCCTTGGTGGAGAACCACAGGTCCTGCCCCCGGTCCAGGGCGTAATTGAAACAGGACCTGGCGAAGGAGGAAATGGAGGAATCCAGGTTGTGAATGCCCTGGACAATGCCGGGGCCTTTGAAATCAAAGACCGGGGTCCGCTTTTCGGAGCCGTCCGCGCCGGTAAAGACCAATTCCACCCGTCCAGGGCCGTCGATCTTCATTTCGGCGTTCCGGTAGACGTCCCCGTAGGCGTGGCGGGCGATGGTGATGGGTTTTTCCCAGGTGCGCACGCTGGGGCGGATTCCCCGGACCAGAATGGGTGCGCGGAAAACGGTCCCGTCCAGCAGGGCGCGGATGGTGCCGTTGGGGCTTTTCCACATCTGTTTCAGGCCGTATTCCTCCACCCGTTGGGCGTTGGGCGTAATGGTGGCGCACTTGACGGCGACGCCGTATTTTCTGGCCGCCAGGGCGCTGTCCACGGTCACCTGGTCCAGGGTTTCGTCCCGGTGCTTCAGGCCCAGGTCGTAATAGGCTGTTTTCAGTTCCACATAGGGGGCAAGCAGGATCTCCTTGATGTCGGCCCAGAGGATCCGGGTCATTTCGTCTCCGTCCATCTCCACCAGGGGGGTTTTCATCTGAATCAGGGCCATAGGGCAGAAGCTTCCTTTCTTCCGGATGAGCGCATGTCCATGCATGCATTCGGATGTACTGAAATTCAAGTATACAATAATATTATAACGGAAAACCCGTTGGCCCGCAAGGGGCGGCTCAGCGGTCCAGCAGGGCCAGGAGATCCTCCCTGGAAAGGCTGGAAAAGCCGCCGTTCCGGCCCGTGAGGAGCTCGTCGGCCAGCTCCTGCTTGCTTTTCTGAAGGGCCAGGATCTGTTCTTCTATTGTATTTTTGCACACAATGGAATAGACGGTGACCGTTTTTTCCTGGCCGATCCGGTGGGCGCGGTCGGTGGCCTGATGGGTGGCGGCGGCGTTCCACCAGGGGTCGTAATGGACCACGATGTCCGCGCCGGTCAGGTTCAATCCGGTACCGCCGGCCTTCAGGCTGATCAGGAAGACGGGCACGCCGTTCCGGTTGAAGGCGGCGCTCATGCGGGCGCGTTCCTCTTTGGGGGTGTCCCCGGTCAGCAGGTAGCAGGCAAGGCCCATTTCCTCAAGGTCCCTTTGGATCAGGGAAAGCATGGAGGTGAACTGGGAAAAAACCAGGACCTTGTGTCCGCCGCCCGCCGCGCCCTGCAGCAGCTCCGCCAGGGCTTCCCGCTTGGCGGAGGGGCCGGCGTACCCCTCCGTTACCAGGGAGGGGTCGCAGCAGATCTGCCGGAGCCGGGTCAGCTCCGACAGGATCATGATGCGGCTGCGGGAAAATTCCTCGTCGCTTTCGCCCCCCAGGATCTGCCGGAGACGGAGCACCTGGGCGGAATAGAGCTGGTCCTGAAGGCCCTCCAGGACGACCGTGCGCGTTTCCTCCAGCTTGTCCGGCAGGTCCTTGAGCACGTCCTTTTTCAGCCTTCGGAGCAGGAAGGGGGAGACCATTTTTTTCAGCCGTTCCATGGCCTCCGGGGCGCCGTCGCGGACCGCTGGAACCTCCAGCTCCCTGCGGAAGGCGGGGTAATCGTACAGGAAGCCGGGCATCAGGAAGTCAAAAATGCTCCAGAGCTCCCCAAGGGAATTTTCGATCGGGGTCCCGGTCATGGCGAAACGGTGCCGGGAGAGGATCACCTTGCAGGATTTGGCCGCGGCGGAGGAGGCGGTCTTGATGTACTGGGCCTCGTCCAATACATGAAACCCGAAGGAAAGCCCTTCGTACTGGTCGGCGTCCCGCTTGAGCAGGTCATAGGAGGTGATAAGGACGTCATAATCCTGCCAGCAGGCCAGCAGACGGTGGCGCTGGGCGGCGGAGCCGGTCACGACGCCCGTCCTCAGCTGCGGGGCGAAGCGCTGGATCTCCGCCTCCCAGTTGTAGACGAGGGAGGCGGGGCAGACGATCAGGTGGGTCTGGGGACCGCTTTCGCAGGGATGCTCCTTCTGATACAGCAGGGCTGCGATCATCTGGACGGTTTTTCCAAGGCCCATGTCGTCGGCGAGGATCCCGCCGAAGCCGGCGGAGGAGAGGGTCATCAGCCACTGGAACCCGGCGGTCTGATAGGGACGCAGAACGGGCCGGAGGGAAAGGGGCACCTCAAAATCGGATTCGGAAACGGTTTTGAAGGTGCGGATCAGCTTCCGGAAGGAGGCATCCCGGGCGGAAACGATCTCCTGATGGTCCCGGAGCAGGGTATCCAGGTAAAGCGCCCGGTAGGCGGGTAGGTGCATTTTGCCCCGGACGAACTCCTTCGGGCTGACGTGGGCCGCCTCCATGAGGGACAGCAGGCTGTCGATGCCCGGGTCCGTCAGGTCCACGAAATCCCCGTTTTTGAGCCGGTGCCATTTTTTCTTTGGATCCAGGTTCCTCAGGATCTCCATCAGCTCGTCCTCGCTGAGGCCCTGACAGGTGACCTCCAGATCCATCAGGCCGCTGTTCAGGCGGACGCCGGCGTGCACCTGAAAGGCTCTGCGGACGCGGACGGAGGAGAAGCGGTCCGTAGCCAGGACCCTCCCCCAGCGCTCCAGCTCCATTAGGCCGTCTTTCAGCAGGGTGTAGGTGAACTGATCATCCCGGGGCCGGTAGAGCAGTTCGCGGGAGTCGTCGGCATAGGGGAAAAGGGCGGCGGCGGCGTTCAGGGCGCCTGTTTCCCGGAAGGTCTCCCGCCAGGGGGGCGCGGGGGGCCGGGAGGGCATCAGGGTGTATTTTTCTTCCCCGTACGCGGCCTCGACGCGGCAGGTGGAACGGTCCTCCCCGGTGTCCAGATAAAAGGTGATCTGCGCCTCGGGGGGGAGCCAGCGGGACAGGACGGCGGTGTCCTCCGGGTTTTCCGTCAGGTCCGTATGCTCCCGAAGGAAGGGGACCACCCGCCGGTAAAAGTCCGGCAGGCTTCCCCGGCCGATCCGGAAGGAGAATTCCCCCCGCAGCGAGGGGAAATGCTTCTGCCACAGCCGGACCTGGGCGGCGTCCGCCCGGACCAGGAGGCTGCGGTCCAGGTCCAGGTAATAGGCGGAGCGCAGGCCGAGGACCGTGCGCGGGGCAAAGCCCGTGACGTCCATCCCGGACACGCGGTCCCCCTCCCGGAGCAGGGTCAGGGTGACCCGGGGCAGAAAATCCCCTCCGGCCAGGGTAAGGGGGTGTTTTTTCATGCTCCGGACGGGCAGCGGGGTCCCCCGGCACAGGTCAAAGAAATCGTCCAGGCGCTCCCCGTAGAGGGGAAGGGACCCGGCGTCCTGAGAAGAGGCCCCGTTTGCGTACTGCAGGTGCAGGGCCGTGTCGTTTTCGGACCAGCGGCAGGCAAAATCCGCCAGCTTGCGGCTTTTATCGTCAAACCGGTCGGCGTTGAACCGGGCCGCTCCAGTTGCGCCCAGCCGGAGGGTGCCGCCGGTCCGGATGGCCTCTGCCAGGTCCGGAAGACTGCTTACGTAGACCAGGCGGGAGCTTCCGATGCGCAGGGCAAGGCTCCAGCGGTCGTCGTCCCGGATCTCAAGGACGGGGGCGAGGGAGAGGGTCTGCCCCTCTGCCTGTGCTGGCGCGGCCTCCATGTCCAGGCCGAACCGCCGCAGCACCAATTCCCCCATTGGGTCGGTGTCATCAAACAGGGCGGGATCTGTCAGTGCGGTATTCAGGGACAGGAGGGAGGCGGCAAGATGGGCGCAGAGGACGCCACTGGGGCCGCCGGCCCTTCTGCAAAGGGGGTCCGGGCCGCCGCATCGGGCGTCCAGGACCCTTTCCCGGGAGAGCTCAAGCCGGGTCAGGAAGGGGTAGCGGTGCCCGGGTTCGTAAACGGTGAAGGAGGCCAGAAGGTGCGTGAACGGGTAAGCACTCTCTTCCAGGCCCGTCAGGCGAAGAACGCCCCCCTGAAGGAGTTCTTCCGCTTTCCTCAGGACGGTTTGGGGCACAGTGCGCCCGGCAAGGATCCGCTTCAGGTCATAGGGGGACCGGGCGTCGCGGAAGGTGTCCGGCCCCTCCTCCTCCGGGGAAGCCGCCAAAGCGAAAAGAGGCACCTGGACTTCCGGCACGCGGGGCATTGGGGACTGCTTTGGGGGTTCGGACGCGCCGGTTTGGGATTCCACGGCAAACAGCAGGGCGGCCATATGCTTGCAGCGCCAGCCGGACCGGGCATGGGGGCAGTCGCAGTCCATCAGGGTGCGCTGGCCCCGGATTTCGACCCGGACCCGATAGGGGCGGGTGCCCTGGGCGATGGCGGTAAAGACGCCCTCCTCCGGGGAAGCAAGATCCCGGATGGCGCCCTCCCGGTAATAATCGCGTCCCCGGGCGAGGATCAGGGGAGAAAACAGCTTTTTCCAGTTGGAGACAGGCACTTTGGCCCTCCTTTCCCAGGAGAAACGCCGTCCTGAAACGGTAAAGATACCTTCATTATATGGAAACAGACGGATACGTCAATGGAGCGGATTCGTTGACAGAAAAAACACGAAACCTTATAATTTGTTCCGCGGAGCCCTGTCGGGCCGGGTGCATGGAGACATGCGGCGGCAGTGCCGTCATGGGAAGCGGATGAGATTTCCGAGCTATCCCAGTAACCGTGAAGCGGACGAACAACAACGCCGGAGGAGGAGGGATCAGCCCTTTTCCGGCAGCCACTGCGAAAGCGGGAAGGTGTTTGGGAGGATGAAGCCAAGCCGGGAGACCTGTCCGACCCGAAGGGAAGCTCCAGCACAACAAAGGAGGGTCATACCATGACCGGAAAAATCATTTCCCTGCTTCTGTGCGTCATGCTGCTGGCCGGCTGCGGACCGGCACTGGCTCAGGACGCCCGGACCGTGACCGACATGCTCGGGCGCGAAGTGACCTTGAAGGGGCCCGCGGAGCGGGTCGTCGTCCTCCAGCCCGGGGACGCGGAAATCCTGTACGCCCTGGGGGCGCTGGACCGCGTGGTGGGCCGAGGCGCCTACGTGGACTACCCGGCGGAGGTCACAGAGATCGAAAGCGTGCAGAGCGGCTACGAAACCAATCTGGAACAGATCATCGCCCTTGCTCCCCAGGCCGTCATCATGACGGCGATGAGCCAGACCGAGGACCAGGTGAAAGCCCTGGAGGACGCCGGGATCAGCGTCATCGTGACGGACGCCCAGGACCTTGAGGGGATCTACGCCTGCATCACCCTGCTGGGCGAGGTGATGGGGCTGGAGGACCGGGCACAGGCGCTGGTGAAGCAAATCAGGGTGGACTTGGAAGCCATCGCGGCCGAGGCGAAGGCAAACGGCTCCCAGGGCAAGACCTTCTATTACGAGGAAAGCCCCCTGCAGTGGGGGCTCTGGGCCGGCGGGAAGGGGATCTTCTTTGACGACCTGTGCACCCTGATGGGAATGGAGAACATTTTTTCGGATCTGGAGGGCCACAACAGCGTCAGCGAGGAGCAGGTGCTGGAGCGGGATCCCGACCTGATCTTTACCACCATGATGTATTACGGGGAAGGGCTGGAGCCGGACGAGGAGATCGCCTCCCGGCCGGGCTGGGAAAACGTGAGCGCGGTGAAAAACGGGGCCATCCTGTATGACAACACCTCTTCCATCGCCCGTCCCGGCCCCCGGGTGGTGGACGCCGCCCGGCTGATCCTGGACCTGATCCGGAGCGCGGACGCGCCGGCGGACGCTGCCTGATCCTCCGCGGCCGGGGGGCTCCCCCGGCCGCCTTTGACCCATTGATTTGGACGGAATAACGGATGAACAAAAAGTGGAACCTTCCGATCCTCCTGCTGCTGACCGCCTTGGTCCTTCTGACGGCGGTCCTGTGCGTGTGCCTGGGTTCGGTAAGCATTCCTCCCCTGGAGGTCCTCCGGACCGTGGCGGACGGGATCCGGGGCAAGCCCGCGACGACCCCCGCGGCGGCCATCACCCTGCGGATCCGCCTTCCCCGGGTGCTGTGCGCCCTGCTTTCCGGGGCCTCCCTGTCCCTGTGCGGGTGCGCCATGCAGGGCCTTCTCAGGAATCCCCTGGCGGACGGAAGCACCATGGGGGTGGCCAGCGGAGCCTCTCTGGGGGCGGCGGTGGCCATTCTGACGGGCTTTTCCCTGCCGGTTTTGAAGGTTGCGGGGACCATGCTGTCGGCCATCGCGTTTTCGTTTCTTTCTTTGCTGATGATCCTCTCCCTGGCCTGGTCCATGGACAACAGCCTTTCCACCCACACCATCATCCTGATCGGGATCATCTTCAGCATGTTTATCTCCAGCGTCATGAACCTGCTGGTCACCTTTTCCGGGGAAAAGCTGAGGTCCATCACCTTCTGGACCATGGGCTCCTTTTCCGGAAGCAGCTACCTGTACGCGCTGATTCTGCTGGGGACCCTTGCGGTGTGCGGCGGCCTCCTTCTGAGCCTGAGCGGGGAGCTGAACGCCTTTTCCCTGGGGGAAAGGAACGCCTCCCACCTGGGGGTGGAGGTCCGGCGGGTCCGCATGGCGGTGCTGGTGCTGGTGTCGGTCCTGACCGGGGTCTGCGTGTCGGTGGGCGGCTCCATCGCCTTCGTGGGTCTGGTAGTGCCCCATATCACCCGGATGATCACCGGGCCGAATCATGCCCGGCTGATGCCGGCCTGCCTGTTTACCGGGGCGGTTTTCCTGATGCTGTGCGACCTGTGCGCAAGGACGCTGCTAAGCCCTGTGGAACTGCCCGTAGGCGTGGTGACCAGTCTGATCGGCGCCGTGGTGTTCGTGGTGATC
Source organism: uncultured Clostridia bacterium (assembly GCA_946408995.1). Taxonomy (GTDB): domain Bacteria; phylum Bacillota; class Clostridia; order Christensenellales; family Aristaeellaceae; genus RUG756. Next base: position 16,383 of record CAMJUL010000047.1, read on the forward strand.
TTTTACAGAACCCGTCGGCGCAGGACCTGAGGAAAGGGAGGGGAAATATGCTGGTTTGGGACCGGGTGACGGTCTGCTACGGGGACCGGGAAGCGGTCCGGGAAGCCTCCTTTTCGGTCGGGGAAGGGGAATGGGTGATGCTCTGCGGCCCCAACGGGTCGGGGAAAACCACCCTGCTGGAGGCGGCGGCGGGCACGCTGCCCTATGAGGGCTCCATCCGGCTGATGGGCAGGGAAAGCCGCGGGATGCGAAACAGGGAACGGGCGGAAAAGCTTGCGGTGCTCAGCCAGAACAGCCGTCTGGAGGAGGATTTTACCGTGGAGGAGACCGTGGCCCTGGGACTGTATGCCAGAAAGCGGCGGCGGTTTGAGCGGATAGACGGGGAAGAGGAGCTCATCGCCGGGGCCCTGGAGAGGACGGGGCTCGAGGGCATGGGAAAAAGACGTATGCTGACTCTGTCCGGCGGGGAGGTCCAGCGGGTGTTCCTGTCCCAGGTACTCATTCAGCAGCCCCGGGTGCTTTTGCTGGACGAACCGGCCCGCTCCCTGGACCTGAGGTACCAAAAGGAGATTTATGACCGGGTCCTTTCCTGGCTCCGGGAGGGGGGCAGGGCCGTGGTTTCCGTGGAGCACGATCTGGATCTGGCCCTGGCCTACGGAAGCCGGGCAGTGCTGCTCCGGGAGGGACGGGTCCGGGCGGAGGGGAAGCTTCCGGAGCTCTTCTCGGCGGAAAACCTGATGGAAACCTTCGGCATGGATGTACGGGCCTGGATGGAGGAAAGAAAACAAAACTGGAACAGAGCATGAAAGGCCGGAGGCCCCTTACGGCCTCCCGAAAGGAGAAAAGCATGATCCGGGAATGGGTGGAAAAGAACAGAAGCTGCAGGGGATATGAGCGCAGAGCGGTCCCCATGGAGACCCTGATGGACATGGTGGACTGTGTCCGGCTGTGCGCGTGCGGTGGAAACCGCCAGGTGCTCCGGTATGCGCTGAGCTGCACGGAGGAAAAAAACGCGAAGATCTTCCCGCATATCCGCTGGGCCGCGGCCCTGAAGGACAGGCACCTGCCGGATAAAGGCAAGGAACCGGCGGCGTATATCGTAATGTGCCTGGCGCCCGAAGCCGGCGCGGAGCTGGGCCCCTCCCAGGCGGTGGACGTGGGCATCGCGGCCCAGACCCTGTGCCTTCTTGCAGCGGAAAAGGGCCTGGCGAACTGCATGATCATGGCCTTTGACCGCTCGGGCGTCCGCAGGGATCTGGGCCTTGAGGCGGAGCCGGTCCTGATCATCGCCCTGGGATACCGGGCGGAGGAGGCGGTCCTTGAGGAATGGAAGGAAGGCATGCCGGCCTATTGGCGGGACGAAAAGGACGTTCACCATGTTCCAAAACGGTCCCTGCGGGAGTGCCTTTTGTGAAGATAAAAAAAGCGGGCGCGGAGAAACGGAAGGTTCTCCGCGCCCGCGCCGCATATCAGGAAGGAAGCGCGTCCTCAGGGGGGGCCTGCGCCAGGAAACGGTCGATGGCCTCGCGGGCCTGGGAAAAGGGATCCCCGGTCATGTCCAGCCACAGGACGTCCGGATGCCGGCGGAACCAGGTCATCTGCCTTCGGGCAAAACGCTTGATGGCCAGGGACAGGCCGGCTTTCATCTCCTCGAAATCCGGGATTTCGCCCGTGATGTAACGGGTGATGAACCGGTATTCCAGCCCCAGGCCGTCCAGAAATTCCCGGGGGACGCCGTTGTCCAGAAGACGGCGGACCTCCTCCAGCATCCCCTGCTCAAACCGCCGGTCCAGGCGCTCGTCGATGCGCTTTTTCAGGGTCTCCCTGTCCCAGGTGACGCCAAGCCGCAGGACACGGTACCTTGCGCGGCGGCCGGTTTTCTCCAGGTCCCCGTCGTGGTGCTTTTCCAGCACCCGCATGACCCGGTTGCGGTTGTTGGGGTCCACCTCCCAGCCCGGCAGGGTCTTTTGAAGAAGCGCGTACAGTTCGGGGGTGGAAAGCTTCTCCAGCTCCGCGCGGAAGCCCAGGTCCGGCGCCCGGTCGCTCAGCAGGTACCCGTCCGCCACGGAATCCACATACAGCCCGGTCCCGCCCACCAGAAAGGGGAGACGGCCCCGGTCAAGAATGTCCTCGCAGGCCGCGTAGGCCAGGCGCTGATAATCCGCCATGGAAAAAAAGGTCCCGGGTTCGCAGACGTCCAGCAGGTGGTGGGGGACGCCCCGCATTTCCTCCGGGGTCACTTTGCCGCTTCCCAGATCCAGACCGCGGAAGACCTGCCTGGAATCCGCTGAGATGATCTCCCCCCCGTAGGATTCGGCCAGGCGGATGCCTAAGCCGCTTTTCCCGGAGGCGTTGGTGCCTTCGATGACGATCAGGGTACGCATGGGCCGCTCCTTGCAGGTCCTTTCGGACAGAATAAAAAAAGTATAGGATCCGGAGAAGGAAAAGTCAAGCGCCTGCCTCCGGGAGCGGAAAAACGATTCTGCTTGACAGAAGGCAGATAAATAGGGTATAGTTCAGAAAAAAGTAGCCTTTCGTTCCGAAGAAGCGTTCTGCTTTCCCATCATTCCGGAACCTTTCAGATGGAGGAATCAAATGAAAAAGTATCGAGGCGTGTTCCCGGCCCTGTACGCGTGTTATGATCCCGCAGGGCACATCGATCCCCGGGGCGTCCGATACTGGACGAACCTGCTTTGCGGAAAAGGCGTGGGCGGGATCTACGTCAACGGCCTCCAGGGCGAATGCGGGGCCCTCAACACGGCGGAAAAAATGACGGTCATGGAGAATGTCATGGCGGAGGCGGACGGACGGGTCCGGGTCCTCTGCAACGTTTCCTGCGTCAGCCCCCAGGAAACCGGAACGCTTTGCCGGCACGCGGCCGCCTGCGGGGTGGACGGCATCGTAGTCTTCGCGTTGGACCCGAAGGTGTCCCTGGAGAAGCTTCTGGAGGAAGCGGATCGCCTTGCGGCGCTTTCGGGGGAATGTGACCTGATCCTGGGGCCCGCGGCGCTGCCGGACGGGACAAAAGCCCTGGAGCAGGCCCTCGCCGGGGCCAAGGAGGCCCGCGTCCGGGGCCTTCTTCTGGCGGAGGCGGACCTGGAACGCCTTGAGCTCCTTCAGGAGGCGCTAGGGGAGAACGTGTCCCTGATCTGCGCCGAGGCGTCCATGAAGGCGTATTCGGCGTTTTGCCGTGGGCTGGACGCGCTCCTTGGCCGGTATGAGCTTCTGGTGCCTGAAACCGCCGTCCGGCTGGAGAGCAGCCTCCGTTACGCCTTTTCCGGGAAAGCCATGCAGGATCAGGCGCTTCTGTCCGCCCTGATGGAGAACCTGGACGGCTGTGACGCGCCTTTGGACGCGGCAAGGACGCTCCTGTCCCGTCTGAGAGGGGTGGACTTGGGGCCGGTCCGGCAGCCCCTTCCGGTCATGAGCGAAAGGGACCGGGAGGCCGTGGAGAAATGTGTCCGGGTGATGGCCGGACGGGCCAGGTGAGGACGGGAAAACTGAAAAATGAAGAATGAATACTGAAAAATGAATAATAAAGAACGGCTTTATGGAGAATGAGGGGGACCATAAAAAGGGCTGCCGCAGCGTGCTGCGGCAGCCCTTGCAAATCGAAGGGATTTTGTCAGGCCATACCGGCGGTGATGATGGCCATGTAATAGACCTCGTCGGCGTTGCAGCCGCGGCTCAGGTCGTTGATGGGGGCATTGAGGCCCTGCAGGATGGGGCCGTAGGCAGCGAACCCGCCCAGACGCTGGGCGATCTTATAGCCGATGTTGCCCGCCTCAAGCAGGGGGAAGATGAAGGTGTTGGCCTGGCCGGCGACTTTGGAATCCGGGCACTTGGTCTTTGCCACCTCGGCGCTGACGGCGGCGTCGAACTGGAATTCGCCGTCCACCACCAGGTTGGGGTCGATCTTGCGGGCCTCAAGGACCGCGTCGTGGCTCAGCTTGACCGTGCCGCCCTTGCCGGAGCCGTAAGTGGAGAAGGAAAGAACCGCCACTTTGGGGTCGATGCCGAAGAAATCGGCGGTGCGGGCGGATTCCACGGCCACTTCGGCCAGCTGCCGCGCGGCGGACAGGACCACGTTGCCGTCCTTGTCCAGGCGGTCCTTGTATTCGATGTTGATGGCGCAGTCGCCCATGACGATCCGCTCTTCCTGGCCGTCCTTTTCACGGTACAGCACAAAGGAAGAGGAAACCAGGTTGCTGCCCTTGCGGGTCTTGATGATCTGCAGCGCGGGGCGGACGGTATCGGCGGTGGAGTAGGTCGCGCCGCCCAGCAGGGCGTCCGCGAGGCCCATCTTGACCAGCATCGTGCCGAAATAATTGCTCTTCTTCAGGCATTCGCGGCACTCTTCTTCGGTCATTTTGCCCTTGCGCAGTTCCACCATGGCAGCCACCATCTTATCCATCTCCGGATAGGTCAGGGGATCCATGATCACAGCGCCGGATACGTCAAAGCCGTTCTTTTCGGCGGACGCGCGGACTTCTTCCACGCTGCCGCAGAGAATGACGTTCATCAGGTCGTCCTTCATCAGGCGCTCCGCGGCGCTCTGGATGCGTCCGTCGCAGCCTTCGGTGAAGACGATGGTCTTCCTGGAAGCCTTCAGGTTGGCGATGAGTTTATCAAACATTCCCATGTGGTTCAACCTCCCTTTTTTGATGCGTCCGATACAAAGGTAGGATATCACAAAGAGGGGATTTTTACCAGAGTAAAGTTTGGGGGAAAAAGAAAGGAAAAAAGCGGCGGGAGGTTGCAAAACGGGGAAAAGCAGGTATAATGAAGGATAAACGAGCGGGCCCGGAGGGGCCGTTTAGGGGACAGACATCCATGGCCAAGGAAAACTACGACCGGAAAATGCAGGAGGAGATCTCCATCCTGTGCGCGCAGCGGGTGCCGTCCCTGCTGCTCCACTCCTGCTGCGGACCCTGCTCCAGCGCGGTGCTGGAAAGACTGTGCCCGTATTTTGAGGTCACGGTCTATTACGACAATCCCAATATCCACCCCCGGGAGGAATTCGAGAAACGCCTTTCGGAGCAGAAACGCCTGCTGGAGGAGATCGCTCCCGCCGGCAAAAAGGTGGGCCTGCTGGCAGGCCCATGGGACGCGGAGGAATATTTTTCCTTTGTCCGGGGGCTGGAGGAAGAACCGGAGGGCGGGAAACGCTGCGAAAAATGCTTTGAATTCCGCATGCTCCGTACGGCCCGTGCCGCCCGGGAGCGGGGATTTGAATTGTTCACCTCCACCCTGACCGTCAGCCCTCACAAGGATCCCGTCCTGGTCAACGCCGCCGGGTATCTGGCGCAGGCGCGGGAGGGGGTCCGGTACCTGCCCTCCGATTTCAAAAAGAGGGACGGCTACCTCAGAAGCCTTTGTCTCAGCCGGGAGCATCACCTGTACCGGCAGGATTACTGCGGATGCGTATTTTCCGTGCGCCGCCCGGAAGAAGCCTGACTTCGTTCCGCACGGCAGAAAGGAAGGCAAAAATGGGGACTCTGCACAACAGCGCCGAAAAAGGGGACTTTGCCAAGACCGTACTGATGCCCGGGGACCCGCTCAGGGCCCGGTTCATCGCGGAGACCTTCCTGGAATCCCCCAGGCTGGTCAACGACGTCCGGGGCATCCAGGGCTACACGGGGACCTATCACGGAAAGCCGGTTTCCGTCATGGGCTCCGGCATGGGCATGCCGTCCATCGGCATCTATTCCTATGAGCTGTACCATTATTACGATGTGGACAACATCATCCGTGTCGGCTCCGCGGGCATGATCGACCAGGAGCTGAAAATCCGTTCCGTGGTGGCGGCTATGAGCGCCTACGCCCTGTCCTCCTATGGGGACCAGTTCGGTTTTCGGGGGGTCATGGCGCCCTGCTGCAGCTATGACCTGCTGGAAAAGGCGGTGGCGGAAGGCCGAAAGCTTGGGGTCCGGATGCGGGTGGGGCCGGTCTGCTCCTCCGATACGTTCTACGACGAGGACAGCCAATTGGAGCCCCTGAAAAAAATGCACGTGCTCTGTCTGGAAATGGAAACCTACGCCCTGTACCTGAACGCCGCCCGAGCCGGGAAAAACGCCCTGAGCCTTCTGACCATCTCGGACAATCCCTTTACGGGGGAGTCCTGTACGCCTCAGGAGGTGCGGGAAACCTTCACCCAAATGATGGAAATCGCCCTTTCCCTGGCCTGACAAAATGAAAACGGACAGGGAAGAAGCGGTCCTGGTCAGCGCCTGTCTCCTGGGGGAGCGGTGCCGCTATGACGGGCAGACAAAAACGAACGGGCGGATACGGGTCCTGAAAGAAAAAGGGACCCGTTTTATTCCTGTCTGTCCGGAGTGTTTGGGGGGGCTGCCCACTCCCCGTCCTCCGGCCGAGATCCAGGAGGACGGCCGCGTCGTGAACCGGGAGGGCCGGGACGTGACGCGGGAATACCTTGCGGGGGCCCGGGAGGCCCTGCGGATCTGCCGGGAGGCCGGCTGCCGCACCGCGGTGCTGAAAGCGCGGTCCCCCTCCTGCGGCAGGGGCGCGGTCTATGACGGCACCTTTTCGGGCCGCCTGGTCCCGGGGGACGGCTGCGCGGCCCGAATGCTTTCGGAAAACGGCGTCAGGGTGCTGACAGAAGAAGAGCTGGACGCGCTCTGAGAGGGGGGCCCGTTGAAAAACCCCCAGCGATATGCTATCATACCCCATGGGAGGGCAGGATATGACCGAACAGGAATTGCTGGCTACGCTGAAAGAAAAAACCCGGGATACGGATACCGTGGTTTTTGATATCGGGAACACGCTGATGCGTTTTGATCCGGACGGGCTTTGCGACGCCCTGATCGCCGCGCCTCACCGGGAGAGGCTCCGGCACGCGCTTTTTGCCCCGGACCATACCTGGAAATGGGCCTGCTTTGACCAGGCCCTGTATCCAAACGAAGAGATCGCCCTGAAGATCGTCCGGGAGGAAGGCCTGGAGGATGCGTGCGCCGCGGAAGTCCTGTACGTCCTGAACCACTTCCATGAGCGGATGTTCCCCCTTCCCCTCAGCCGGGGCATCCCGGCGCTGAAGGCGGAAGGAAAGCGGCTTCTGGCGCTGACCAATTACGCCTGGCCGCAGCTGGAGTACTGCTGGCAAAGCCAGGCCTTTTTCTCCCTGTTTGACGGCAGGGTGGTCTCCTCCCTGGAGAAGGTGGTCAAGCCGGATGCGAGGATCTTTAGGATCCTGACGGAGCGGTATTCCGTCCGTCCGGAGGATGCGCTTTTTGTGGATGACAACGCGGACAATACCGCGGCCGCGGCCGCCCTGGGTTTCAGGGTCTGGCAGGGGGATTTCCTCTGATCCCGGCCCGGGCCGGTTTCCTTAAGGAAGGGAGGACGCGCCAATGAAGGGACAAACGAAAAATGCCGGACGCAGGATCCGGCTGGTCATAACACTCCTGCTCTCTGCGGTCCTGCTGAGCGGCTGCTACGCCTCCACGCCCACCCTCAGCGGCGGGTCCGGAAGCGATTATCCGGAGTTTCCGGTGGAAACGGTGGTCCCCTCCACCCGGTATCCGGTATTTACCAAGGAGCCTGAGGCCGGGAGCACGGTCTATACAGGGGGCATCATCGTGGTGAGCGGGACGGCGGTGCCGACCCCGACGGTGATCGCCATTCACACCCTGGTGCCGGAGAACACCATCCGCCCGGCGACCGCGGTGCCTGCGACCCCCACGCCGGTGCCCACGGTGACGGCCACCGCCTTTACCGCGCTGCGGAACGGGGCCCAGGGCGAGACGGTGCGGGAGTTGCAGCGTCAATTGAAAAAGCTGGGCTTTTACGCTGGAAACGTGGACGGGGATTACGGCAAAGGGACCGAGGCGGCGGTCAAACGGTTCCAGGCCCAGTACGGCCTGACGGCGGACGGGGTCGCGGGCGGCCGTACCCTGAGCGCCCTGGCGATGGCCAACGAGACCGCAAGGCCCACCTATTCCCCGACGCCGCGGCCCACCGCCGCGCCCAATTACAACGAGGACACCTACCTGAGGCCGGGCGATTCCGGGACGCTGGTCAAAAAAATGCAGGACCGGCTGATCGAATTGGGATACCTGGCCGGGGAGTCCAACGGCAAATTCAACAACGCCACCGAGGCGGCGTTAAAAGCCTTCCAGAAACGTCACACCAAGACCTCGGACGGGATCGCCGGGTTTGAGACCCTGGATGCGCTGTTTTCCAGGAAAGCCAGGGGGACCTCCGTAGCCTCGGGCATCACGGGCGTGGTGCTGATCTACGGGGACAACAACAGCGCGGTCAAGGCGCTGCAGACCCGGCTGAAATCCCTGGGCTATTACAAGAGCGTGGTCAACGGCAACTTCGGGCCCCAGACGGAGGCCGCGCTGCTGACCTATCAGATCTTCAACAGCCTGCGGGCGGACGGGAAAACCGAAAGCGGGACCCTGGAGGCCCTGTTCAGTCAGGAGACCCTGACCTACCGGGAGGGTCGTGCGATCCATCCGGATTACACGATCGTACCCGAGCAGTGGCATGATCCGACGCCTCCCCCGGTCACGCCGACCCCGCTGCCGACCAGCGAGCCCGCGGCGAAGATCACCTATATGGCGGTGACCCGGGCGCCGGGCGGGGCGTATGTGGTCCTGAAGCTGGGGATGAAGGGCGATATGGTCAAAACCCTTCAGAAGGCCCTGCAGAAGGCGGGCTTCTTCAGCGGCACGGTGGACGGGTTTTACGGCGAGGCCACGGTGGCGGCCGTCATGGCCTTCCAATCCGTGAAAAAACTGACGGTGGACGGGATCGCGGGTCCGGAGACCCAGAAACTGCTGCTTGAAGGAAAACAATAAGGACAGTCGACCGGAACGCGGGGACGTGAAACCGCCCCCGCGCTTTTTAAAAAAGAAAGAGGGTGCTTGAATGGCGCAGGACACCATGGAGGCGGACGGAAGGTACGTATCCCCCTTTTCCACCCGCTATGCCAGCGACGAAATGCAGTATCTTTTCTCCGCGGAGCACAAATTCAGGACTTGGCGGCGCATGTGGATCTACCTGGCTGAATGCGAAAAAGACCTGGGGCTGAACATCACCGATGCTCAGCTTGAGGAAATGCGCGCCACGAAGGACGATTTGGACCTTAAAAAGGCCGCGGAATACGAAAAGCAGACCCGGCACGATGTCATGGCGCATATCAGGGCCTGGGGAGAAAAATGCCCGAAGGCCCGGGGGATCATTCATCTGGGGGCCACCTCCTGCTATGTGGGGGACAACACGGACATCCTGATCCTCCAAAGCGCCATGAAGCTGGTCCGGGGAAGGGTCGTCGCGGTGATGCGCGCCCTCAGGGACTTCGCGGACCGCTACAAAGACACCCCCTGCCTGGCCTTCACCCATTTCCAGAGCGCCCAGCCCACCACGGTGGGGAAACGCGCCTGTCTCTGGCTCAACGACCTGTGCATGGACCTTTCAGAGATCGATCATTTTCTGTCCGTTCTCCGGCCCCTGGGCTGCAAAGGCACCACCGGCACCCAGGCCAGCTTCCTGGAGCTGTTCAACGGCGACTTCGACAAAGTGCGGGAATTGGATGAGCGGATCGCGCAAAAAATGGGGTTTGAGTCCCCTGTGCCGGTTTCCGGACAGACCTATTCCAGGAAAACGGACGCCATGGCGCTGAACGTGCTTTCGGGCATTGCCCAGAGCGCCCACAAATTTTCCAACGATCTGCGCCTCCTGGCCCATAAAAAAGAGATGGAAGAGCCCTTTGAAAAGGGGCAGGTGGGCTCCTCCGCCATGGCCTACAAGCGCAATCCAATGCGCTGCGAGCGCATGGCCGCTCTGAGCCGGTACCTGATCTCGGATGCGGCCAACGCGGCCCAGACCGCTGCGGAGCAATGGTTCGAGAGGACGCTGGACGACAGCGCGAACCGGCGCATTTCCATCGCCGAAGGCTTCCTGTGCTGCGACGCTATCCTGGCCCTCTATCTGAACGTGGCCTCCGGCATGGTGGTCTACGATAAGATGATGCTGCGCCATCTGATGGAGGAAATGCCCTTCATGGCCACGGAAAACATCATGATGGACGCCGTGGCCCGGGGCGGGGACCGGCAGGAGCTGCACGAGCGCATCCGGGTGCATTCCCAGGCGGCATCGGCGGTCATCAAGCAGGAGGGCGGCGAAAACGACCTGGTGGACCGCATCGCGGGGGACCCTATGTTCCACCTGACCAGGGAGGACATCCTTCAGCGGCTGGATCCCAAGGGGTTTGTGGGCTGCGCCCCCCGGCAGACCGCGCTTTTCCTTTCGGAGACGGTGGACCCGCTGCTGAAGGGGGAAACCGGGGAGATCCGGGTCAAGGAGATCGACGTTTGATCCTCCGGGATCACGGGGACGCTCCGCGTTTGGACGCGGGGCGTTTTTCCCTTTAGGAGGACATTTGGGATCGCCGGGTGTATGATTTGGGCAGGACCGGAGGACAAAAGGCGGGTTTTCTGGTAGAATAAGCCTGTCTTCAAAAAAAGGAGGAAAAAAACATGTCCGGAAAGAGCATCAAAAAACTGATCGTGGCAGGCATTGCGGTGCTGCTGCTGATCGGGATTGTCGCATTGTGCAGCGTGCAGGTCCCCACAGGCTATACCGCCATCGTCACCACCTTCGGCAAGGTGGAGGACAAATCCCTGGAGGCGGGTTTCCATATGAAGAGCCCCTTCCAGAAGATCATTCTGATGGACAACCGGGAGCAGAAAACGGCCTTTAAGACCGAAGCCTTCTCCAGCGACATCCAGCAGGTGGACATCGTGGGCTCGGTCAACTACGCCATCAACAAGTCCACGGCCAGAAACCTGTTCAGGGAAGTGGGCACGGATTACTTCAACAAGCTGGTCTATCCGAGGATGCTGGAAAACACCAAGGCGGTGTTCTCCAAGTACACCGCGGAGAATCTGGTCAGCGCCCGGGAGCAGCTGTCCGTGCAGATCCGCGAAAATCTGAGCAGCGAGATGGACCGCTACGGGATCACCATCATCTCCATTTCCATTGAGAACATTGATTTCACCGACGCCTTTACCGACGCGGTAGAGGCCAAGCAGGTGGCGGCCCAGCGGAAGCTTCAGGCGGAGATCGAGCAGGAGCAGAAAACCATGGAGGCCCAGCAGGCGGCCCAGCGGCAGACCATTGAGGCGGAGGCCAAGGCCAAGGTGATCCGCATCGACGCGGACGCGGCAGCCTATTCCACCAAGATCAAGGCGGAGGCGGAGGCGGAGGCCAACAAGAAGATCGCCGAGTCCCTGACGGAGGAATTCATCCGCTATACCGAGATCCAGCAGTGGAGCGGAGAACTGCCCGAATTCGTCTCCGGAGGGGCGGCGGAAGCCCTGCCGGTCCTGAACCTGACGCCCGGCAGAACGGACACGGAGGCAAAAACGGACACCGCGGATTGACGTTTGCGGGGGGAATGATTATAATGTGCGGGACAGTCGGAAGACGGTCCCGCCTTTTCAGGCTTCGGAAAACTGTTTTTAACCGGTATCAGGAGGTATCATGTCCACTTCAGAATCCATTCAGCAGTACGAATCGGCCCTCAAGGCCGGAATGAAATATTTCAACGCTCGCGTTGCCGCCCATCAGGACCCTTATCCAGCGGTTCTGGACGAGCTTTTGATGGAGGAGCAGACCTCCGGGCAGATCCCTCTGGGGACCGTCGAGATCCCCGTGGACCAGATCGTAGGCACCGTGGCAGCCGGCCGCAAGACCGCCTTTGCCGGCAATATGATGCCCATTTTGCCGCTTCACAGCGAATTTGCGGCCAAATGGATCGCGCTTTGCGACGCCCATCTTTCCGAGGGCGGCATTCATGATCCCATTGTCTGCACGGAATTCATGGGGCGGTTTTATGTGCTGGAGGGGCACAAGCGGGTCAGCGTGCTCAAAAGCTTCGGCGCCCCCTCCATCAGCGCCACGGTGACCCGGCTTCTTCCCACCTGGTCGGAGGAACCGGCCGTGGCGGCCTATTACGAGTTTCTGCAGTTTTACGCAAAGACCGGCATTTTCAATGTCATTTTCACAAAGCCCGGCCGGTACGAGCGTCTTCTGGCCCTGCTTCACAAGGACGCCGACCACAAATGGGACACCGAGGAGCGCAGCCTCTTCATCGCCACGTTCTGGAAGTTCCGCACGGCCTGCGACGAGCAGGTGCTGAAGGTGGTCCCGGAGCATTCCGTCAGCGAGGCGATCCTGGGATGTCTGGAGGTCTATCCCTATGAGGAATTGGCCAAGGACGACGAGGAGGGGATCCGCAAAAAGCTGCAGTCCGTCCTGCCGGATTTGAAATTTGCCGCAGGGGAGGAGACCGCCGCGGTGGTGACGGCGCCGGAGGTCCAGGAAAAGGGCAAAGGGCTGGTCCGGCAGCTGCTGGACAGCATCAGCCGCCCGGTCCTGAACATCGCCTTTGTGCATGCCGCGGACCCGGAAAAAGGCGGCTGGTCCCAGGGGCACGCCGAAGGTGCCCGCCGCCTGGAGGAGGCCTTTGGCGCCCAGATCAGCGTGCACGGCTACGTCGCCGGCAAGGAGTCCGCCGACGAGGTTATGGAGCAGGCAGTCCGGGAGGGCGCGCAGGTGATCTTTGCCACGGCCCCCACGCTGCTCGCCCCGGCCCGCAGGATCGCGGCGCTTCATCCGGGGCTGAAGGTGCTGGTGTGCGCCCTGTCGGTGCCCTACACCGGCATCCGCACCTATTACAGCCGTATGTACGAAACCAAGTTCATTTCCGGGGCCATCGCGGGCGTGCTGTCCGGCGGGAAGCCCCTGGGCTATATTGCCCGTTATCCCATCCTTGGGGTGCCCGCGGCCATCAACGCTTTTGCCCTGGGTGCGCGGATGACCGCGCCTGAGAGCCGGGTCCGCGTGGCCTGGTCCTGCCTTCCCGGAGATCCGGTCAGGGAGCTTCTGGAGGCGGGCGTCGGCGTCATTTCCGGGGACGCCACGGCAGCGGTCAGCAAAACCCTGGGGAATTACGACTGGAGCACCTCGCTGGTGCGGGAGGACGGAAGCTTCCTCCCCCTGGCGAGCGATGTATGGAACTGGGGAAGGATGTATCAGAAGATCGTTCGCAGCATTCTGGACGGCGGCTGGGACAAGGTCGAGGGCTCGCCGGCCGTCAATTACTGGTGGGGGCTTAACGGCGGCGTTATGGACATCAAGCTGTCCGACGCCCTGCCCCAGGGGGTCCGCCAGCTGGCCGGCATCCTGAAGGCGGGCCTGATCAGCGGATCGGTCCATCCCTTCCTGACCCCGATGCGGGACCAGCAGGGGCAGGTACAGTCCGAGGGCGACCGGTGGTTCAGCGCGTCGGAGCTGATGAACATTTCCTGGCTTTGTGACGCCGTGGAGGGGAGCATCCCTACCCGGGACCAGCTGCTGGAAATGAGCGTGGAGACCACCGACCTGCTCCCGATCCAGAAGCAAGAGTCCAAACCGGAAAGCAAGACGGAAAAACAGACGGAAAATACAACAGAGAAGGAGTGAGCGGGCATGAAGGCCCTCCTGGTTTCCGACGTGGAGTGCAAGGCGCTTTGGGATTACTATCAGCCGGACCGGGTTGCGGGGATCGACGTCATCATTTCCTGCGGAGACCTGAAAAAGGACTACCTGGAGTTCCTTGTGACGATGACCAACAAGCCGGTGCTTTACGTGCCTGGCAACCACGATACGGGGTATGTCAAAAATCCGCCCGAGGGCTGCGAGAACCTGGACGACCGGGTCTTTACCTACCGGGGGGTCCGGTTCATCGGCTTTGGGGGATGCAAAAAATACCGTGAGGGGCCTTTTCAGTACACCGAAAGGGAGATGGAAAAGCGGATCCACCGCGCCTGGTGGAAGATCCGCCGTGCCCGCGGCATCGATGTGGTGGTGACCCACGCGGCGCCGACGGGGTGCGGGGACCGCAAGGACCCGGCCCATCTGGGGTTCGACTGTTTTCAGGACCTGATGGACCATTACAAGCCGCCGTTCCTGCTGCACGGCCACGTGCACATGAATTACGACAGCGATGTTTCCCGGACCATGGTGTACGGGAACACGACGGTGGTCAACGCCTACGAGCGGTATGTGCTCGACCTGCCCGACAGGGAATGAAAGACGGCCCCGGAAACGCGTTTCACGTTTCCGGGGCCGTTTTTGCCGGTGCGCCCGGCGGCGCACGTTTCTAACGGGTGAGAGACCCGAACCCGCCCGGT
>CAMJUL010000048.1 GCA_946408995.1 uncultured Clostridia bacterium
AAATTTTTTTCGATTTCCTCCTTTCAGGGACTTGACTTTTAATAGTTAGTCTCTTATGTACGATTCCCGGAATTGATCGCCGTCTTGCAATAACAATCATTTCGGAAACTGGTACCGACATGACGGAGTTCGGTTCTTCCAAACGTCTTTGCCGCTGGGCGGGATTGACGCCTGGAAATAACGAATCCGCTGGCAAGAAGAAATCTGTCAGGATTTCCCGTGCCGGAGTATACCTGAAACCTGCTTTGGTGGAAGCAGCTCACGCTGCTGTAAAAGCTACACAAAAGGGTCCTTACTTCCGGGTCAAATATGAACGGATCATGAAACGTCGAGGTAAGAAACGCGCCATCATTGCAATCGCTCGTATGATGCTGACTGCTATCTACGCAATGGTTTCAACTGGCGAAGTTTTCAATCCGTCCGATCTTCAGAAATACGATATGCCGGAAGATCTGAAGAAAAAACAAACTGCTTCTGCTGCCAAAGAAGCTGTTAAACTTCTTGTTTCTCTCGGCCTTGTTCCTGAAGGATCCATCTCGTTGGATGCTTTGGCCAGTTAGTTGTGTATCTACAATTTCCGCCTCTCAGAGGCTTGTTTGCTGTACACTTCTTTTGCTGGTGGCCCGGTTACACTCGTGAATGATGTTTTCACACTATTCTCCAAGCTGCAAGTTTGTAAACAGTGGCGTTGATGAATCATGGTTACCGCTTAGATTCTATTCTGTTAGGAAGTCAATCAGTTTGATGATTTCAATTCCTTCCACAGAGGCTGTTGAGTTTGTGTTCATTGCAAGAATGACCTTCCTGTAATTGTCACGTACCATCTTCAGCGGGGCAAGCTCCCGCTCTCTTGTTGATTCCGATGTCATATCGTCTGTAACCTGAAAATAGATTTTCTCATGATCATTTGTAGCGATAAAGTCTATTTCCCTGGTTCCTATTTTTCCGACAGCAACATCGTAGCCTCGTCGCAGAAGCTCAAAATAAACTACGTTCTCGATCATATGCCCGGCGTCCACATCCCGATAGCCAAGCAGATCGTTTCTCAGGCCGATATCAACGATATAGTATTTGCCAAGCGTTTTCAGCTCCTCTTTTCCCTTGATGTCGAACCGCTTTATCTCATAGAACAGATAGGCTTCTTTGAGTGCGTTCACATAAGCGGCAATCGTCTGCGTTGCCGGCTTGCCCTGCTTTGCGCGATCCTCCAGCATTTTTTCAGAGACGAGTATATTGCTGATAGACGTTAAAGAGGTATTTTTGCCGATGTTGTCCGCAAGAAACAAGATGATCTTCCGTAGAAGGACAGGATCTGTGATCTGGCGCTGGCCTCTTCTCCGTTCGCGCTCCAGGATGTCGCGCACAACGACTGTAGAATATATGCCGTCCAGCAAGGTAAACGCCCTGTCCTGTATGAGACCAACATCTGCGATTCCCGGCATGCCGCCGTAGTGCATGAAGGCTTCAAAAAGCTCCTCCCATTCGGCCGGTTCACCTTCAGCATCGTAGGCGCGCTTCTTCATCTCTCCGCCAGGAACCTTTCGGTTACGAATCTCATAGCCGTGAAAGGACAGGAACTCCTTAAAGGAAAGCGGCAGCATCTTTACTTCCACATATCGTCCGGAAAGATAGGTTGAGTACTCGGATGAAAGCAGATAGGCGTTGGAACCTGTGATATAAATATCACAGTCGAAATCCACACGGAATGAGTTAATCGCATCCTCCCAGCGATCCAACCGCTGCAACTCATCAAAGAATAGATACATCCTTTTGTTGGGCTGGATTATTTCTTTGACATGATTATAAAAGGCCTGTACATCCATATCTCGGTATTCCATGGATTCAAAGTTCATGGATACGATTTGCTGGGGCACTATACCTGTTTCCAGCAGATGTCTTTGCATCAGTTTCAAAAGGCTGGTTTTTCCGCAACGACGAATTCCCGTGATCACCTTCACAGGCTCTGTGTCCTGAAACGCGATCAATCGGTTCAGATAGATATCTCGCGGCTTTAAGGCCTCCAATGTTTTTAGCATGGCAATTGCCCTCCTGGCATGCCACATGATAACCTAAACTTTCAAATGTGTCAAGTTTGCGTTATCGATAACTTAAACTTTTGATTTCTCTGGGCTTTCATCCTGTACATTCATCCTCTTTTTTGAGGGCGGCGAATTCTTCCTCGGGCCAGTACACACCCGCGGGCTTGTCCAGCAGGCCCATCAGGCCCGTCATGCCGGGGATCTGCTTCACATATTTGAGTGGAATAGGGTCGATGGCGCTGCCGTACCAGCGGAAGGTCATTTTCATGATATGATCTTCTTCTTTTTGAGAAATACGAATCCGTTCAGCGGAATATTATTTCCATAAAAATATACCGCTTTGACAGCGCTACTTGTAAATACTCCTTCACCGACTCTGAATCAGAACAATGACAATCAGTCTGCTGCGGAGTACAGTTTTTTCCTAAATGCCTTCAGGGAGAGTGAGCGCGTCGTATAATCTATCACGTCGCTGCGTCCTATTTTACAAAGCTGCCCAGGTATTTCAGGCTCTCCTTGGGTTTCCTTTCCTGTGTGGTGCGATCCACGGCGATCAAGCCGAAGGTCATGGAAAAGCCCTTCTGCCATTCAAAATTATCCATCAGGCTCCAATGGCAGTAGCCCTTCACGGGAATACCGTCGTTCAGGCAGTTTTCCACGCCCTGCAAAGCACTGCGGATGAATGCCATCCGGCGGGTATCATCGGCGGTGGCAATGCCGTTTTCGGTGACGATCAGATTGCCCTGAAAATCCTCGTGTACCTTGCGGATCACATGCTCCAGGGCTTCGGGATAGAACTCATAGTCCATCTGGGTCAGCTCCGCGCCTTCGGGACAGGGCAGCTGACCCTCCGGCCCGTACTGGGTGCGGGTGTAATTCTGCACGCCCAGGAAATCATCGCCTTGGATGAAAGAAAGGTAGTGACGGAATTCCTCATCCCAGGCGTTCTCTGCGAAGGCTTCCCCACCGGGAAGCGCTTGCAGGTCATGAAGCGACAGGGTAATGCCGACCTGGATTTCGGGATGGTTCGCCTTGATGGCTTCCTTGGCCGCCTGATGAGCGCGGAATACCAGGGCGTCGCCCTCCGGAGTGCGGGAAGAAACGAAAATCTGCGGCTGCGGGGTGCCGAAAACGGCGGCATTTTCCTGGGCGGCGTATTTCATGTTTTCCATCATCTTCTGAAAATTCATGCCCACCTGCACCGTGCCTTCCGCTTTCTGCGCGTTTTTCTGGGCCTGCTGGGCCATCAGTTGAAAACGTTTGGAGATGGCCGCCAGCTGCAGACCCATATTGGCCTCGTTGATGGTGCAGATGTATTTGATTTCATCGCCCAGCTTTTCGGTGACATAGGCGGCATAACGCCGGAAGTATTCAATGGTGCTTTCAGCCTCCCAGCCGCCCTTTTGGATCAGCCATACCGGGCTGGTGAAATGCATCAGCGTCACCATGGGTTCCACGCCGTTTTCCCGGCAGCAGCGGATCACCTTCCGGTAATGCTCAATTGCATCCTCGTTAAAGCACCCTTCTTCCGGCTCGATCCGCGCCCATTCGATGGAGAAACGGTAGGCATTCAGCCCAGCCTGCGCCATAAGGCGGATATCCTCTTCATAGCGGTTATAATGATCGCAGGCCAGGCCGCTGGGCTCCGTAAAGCTGGAATGGGGCAGCTGCTCCTGCGCCCAGTAATCGCTGTGGATATTGTTGCCCTCCACCTGGTGGGCAGCGGTGGAAGCGCCAATCAAAAAGCCCTTCGGAAAAGGCATATCAAATTCCTCCTTACAGTTGAACACAGGTACCTTCAGTAATGCCGTTTTCATTAAAAGCGTCAACACGTACAAAGTAATCTCTGCCTTTAATCAATGCGCCTATACGCTGGTCCCCCGCTTTAAAGGTCATGTAGCTGTGATACAGCTTATCCGGGCTGCTCCCAAACAGAATGCTGTAGCCCAGTGTATTCTCCTGCGATTGAACAGAAACCGTCATATCCAGGTCATTTTCACGCCTGACGGTAAAAACAGGCGCGGCAGGTTTCTCACCCTGGCCCAGCCCGAACACCCGCAGACCCGAGATGCATGGCTGTTGGCCATAGGGCACTGCCATATCGGAAAGGCGCAGGAAACGCACCCGGATGCCTTCCTCCCGGAGAATCAGGTCGTGGCTCAGATCAGTCTGCGCATGGGACTTGTCCTCAATCACAAACCAGTCTTTTCCGTCGATGCTGCCCGTCAGCTTCCATTGGGTGGTCAAATCCCGCTCCTCAATATACCTGGCCTGGCTGCCGCCCACGATCTGTCCGGGACAGGGAATGTCGATTTTATCATCCGCGAAATTGATCTGAATGGCATGCACGTCAAAATCCCGGCCCAGGTCAATTTGCAGCCATTCCGTCCGATCTGTGGTTGAAGCGCGCCACCAGGTCTGTACGTTTTCCTCGGTGGCCTTTTCCGGCTCATGCCCCTCCGTAAAGGAAGAAGCGGTTGCTTTCTTGCCGGCGCTCAGCAGCATCCAGGCGGGATCGCGCCAGGGATCGCCTTCAACGGTCATCGGCCAATCCCCGTAGCGCTGGTTGCAGAAAAGCTCGCCGTCCGCGTCGAAACCTGCGGGCCAGATCCCCACCCGGCGTTCAAAATCGTGGTTCATGCTGATCCGCATGGTGGACGTATGCCACCAGTTGCCCTGTGCATCCTGCATGGTGCTGCCATGGCCCGCGCCGGGCAGGAATCCGCCGGGCTTGTATGAATAGGGATTATTGTCTGCCAGGGTGAAGGGCCCCAGCGGACCGGAACTCACATACACGCCGTCGGAGTAGGTGTTGTACTGGGTGCCGGGACAGGCGTATTGCAGATAATACCTGCCGTTCTGTTTGTCCATCCAGGCCCCTTCGATATAGGGTTTTCTGGAGAACATGCCTCGGATCAGCGGCTTCACCTGTTCCGGCACCTGATCCTCTGAAATGCCCTGCCGCTTGTGGAACGCCGCGTAAGCTGCGTCGATTTCGGCTTCGGAAGCGGGCAGCTGGCTGTTATCTTCTCCCACCCGCTCATAACCGACTTCAAAGGGGTGCCCTTCCACCAGTACGCGCTTCTCGCTGATGGGCTGCATGGTTTGGGGATCGAGCTCTACGCCCCAGATGGGCGTGATATTGGAGCATCCCCAATAGAAATACACCCGCCCGTCATCGTCAATGAACAAATTGGGATCCCAGAAGGGAAAGCTGCCTTCGATCTTTTCATAGGGTCCGTTCAGGATATCCTTTGTACGGTACCGGTCACAGTTTTCTTCCCGCCGGGAGGCGCAGAAGTACACCCAGTCGCCCATCACCCGCACGTCGGGGGCGTAATCGTACAAGGGCAGTTCCTTGGGAAGACGATGGTTCTCCCAATGAGACAGATCATCGGATACCCACACGCCCAGCGTCATGGAGGCAAAGATATAATACCGGCCGTGGAAAAGGATCATGGAAGGGTCGGCGGCTTCCCGGCAGATCTTCATCTTTCCGTGAAGCCTGGGATCCATATTGAACTGGTAGCGATAGTTGATGTTGACAGGATTACAGAGATACTTCATAGCTGTACGCACCTGCTTTCACCTGATATTTTCCGCCGTCCGGCAAAATGACTTCAGCCGGAACGGGAACCGTGATATTCATCAGAATCCGATCGTTTTCATACCGCCATTCACTGCGGATCTCGCCCATGGGAGAAAGCCATTTGGCCTCCGCGTGGCCCAGGGAGGAATGCGGATAAGGACGGATCGTCAGCTTGCCCGCTTCCAGCTGAATGCCGCATACGCCGTCAAACAGCCACCCGCAGATGGCCCCGTAGGAATAGTGGTTCAGGGAATCATGCACGGTACCGTCAGGCCGTACGCCATCCCAGGTTTCCCAGATGGTAGTCGCGCCTCGCTTCACTTCATACAGCCAGCCGGGACATTCTTCCTGTAAAAGAAGTTTGTATGCGGTATCGGTATACCCGTTTTCCGCCAGCACCCTGCACAGATCAGGAGTGGACAGAAAGCCGGTATTCAAATGACACCCGTTTTTGATGACCAGCTCGTTCAGGGCATCCGCCGCCTGCCGGTTTTCGTCCCCATCCAGCAAACCAAAGGCGATGGGCCGCACATATTCGCACTGGCGATCGGAGGTAATTTTACCGTCCTTCAGACAGCAGAAGCGATAGGCCTTTTTCGCGTTTTCGGCAATTTCGGCAAAACGCGAAGCGTCCTCCGGTTTTCCCAGGATTTTCGCAATCTTTGCCAATATGGAAGCAGAACGATAGAAATAGGCCGTGGCCACTTCCGGCGCACCTTCCATGGCGTTTTTCCGCATGGCGAGCATATTATTCACATCCGGCTCGCACCATTCGCCAAAGTGGAAGCCCTGGTCCGCCAGGTATTCTTTCCAGGGATTGTCTTCATTCTGCGGCCTTGTGTTCTCCCTGGCCCGGTTTTCGCAGAAGGCCAGCCAGCGGGTCATCATATCGTAGTTTTCTTCCAGGATGGCCTGTTCCCCGTAAGCCTGATACAGCGCCCAGGGAACCAGGATACAGGCGTCCCCCCACCCGGCGCTGCCCTGAAGCATCATGGAAATCTGGTTCCGCTGATCGTTGACGGGCGCGATATTCTGCACCAGGCCACTCTCCTCCTGTGCCAGCCGGCATTCACCCAGCCATATGCGCAGTACGGGATAACAGTCCATGAGATAGACGGCGGTGGGGGCGAATATACCCGCGTCGCCTGTCCAGCCCGCACGTTCTCTGGTCGGGCAGTCGGTGGGAATATCGCAAAAATTGGAGCGCATGCTCCACAGGCTGTTTTGGAACAAGCGGTTCACATCTGCGTTTCCGCAGGTGAAGAAGCCCGTCTGAGTCATTTGGGAATACACGGCGATGGCGGTGAACTGCGCGTCTGTCAAATCCACATCCGCTTCTACTTTCGCGTATCGGAAGCCATGGATGGTGAAGAAAGGCTTATACACGTTCAGGCCGTCTTTGCAGGTATATTCGATTTTCTGGGGAATGCCGCCGTTTTTGTTGCGGTCCCCCGGTTCAAAGTTGCTCTGGGTGAAGTTGCCGTTTTCATCCAGTGTTTCCCCGTGCCAAAGGGTGATTTTCTGACCCGCTTTAGCAGTAACGCGCAGTTCCGTATAGCCTGCCAGGTTCTGCCCGAAATCAACGACCGTTTCTCCGTTTGGCGTTTTGATGATCCTGCCTGGAAAGCGTTCCTGCTCCAGGATGGGCACGCTTTGGGTCTCTGCCAGATTGACAAAGCTGAAGTCCCGCACAGTCACACCATGCCAATCGGTGATCTTCTCCATCCGGGCGTCATAGGTTTCACCGATTTCCAGATCATTTTCACGGATGGGGCCGGATTGACTGGCCTCCCAGGTTTCATCACTGCACAAAATGACGGATCCGTTCAATTCCAGCTGGCAGAGCAGGGCCAGGTCATCCCCGTAAAAATTCCGAAGGCCGTCGATGCCCACATTGCCACGATACCAGCCGTCGCCCAGGATCACGAGCAGCTCGTTTTCACCGGCTTTCAGCAGTTCCGTTACATCATAGCACTGCACTGTCAGGCGCTTGCGGTAATCCCCGGTACCGGGAGCCAACACAAAATCACCCACCCGCTTCCCATTCAGGAAAGCGGCGTACAGGCCATGGCAGGTAACGTACAAGCAAGCATTGCCGGCCTGATCCACAGGAAACCTGCGGCGGAGATAAGACGCGGGCTGCTTGGATTCCACGTCATGGGGCAGCTCCGGGTCGATCCATTTGGCCCGCCAAACAGGCAGAGCGGCATTTCTGATCAGCATTTCAGCACCTCTCCTTCAGCCATTTTGCACTGAGCTCCAGACTTTTTACCGGATCCTTGTCGATCCAGTTTTTGTGACTTTCCAGCACAACGCCTTGGACACCATTCTGCAAGGCGATAGCAAGAAGACCGTCCAGATCCATATTGCCGGTGCCAATCTCCATGCTGTCCTGCTTGAGGATGGGGGTCATGTAAGGGCCTTTTTGCCGGCAGCCCCGGTCGGTGATATGCCACAGCTTCATGCGGCTTCCAAGGCGGCGCATCCAGTCCTTGGCATCCGCGCCGCCGTCCGTGAACCAATAGCTGTCAAACTCAAAGCTTACACAGCCAGGGTCGGTCTCAGAGAGCAGCAGGTCATAAGCCCGAAGGCCGGGTTTCACCTGCAGCAGCTCCACATTGTGATTGTGGTACAAAAGGAATAGCCCCATCTTCTTCAGCACTTCGCCAGCCTTGTTGAGCCGGGCTGCCAGATCCCGCACAGTTTTCTCATCGCCATAGTCAAAACGGTACATGCCGGTGATGACTACGGTGTCGGTGCCAAAATCCTTCGCTTCCTGCGCAATCGCATCCGCTTCCCGCTCCAGACTGCCCAGATCGGTGTGCAGGCTGATGACGGACAAATCCGCCTCCCGCATGAGCTTTTTCCAATCCAGATTCCCGCCCTTGCCAGTGGGCATGCCCGCTGCCCGGGTCATCAGCCGTACCATCAGGGAAGAAGGATGAATCATGAAGCGATTGAGTTCAAGGCCGTCGTAACCGGCGGCCTTGATGCGCTGCAGGGTACTGCGGGCAGCGGTTTCGCTGCCCGTCACAGTCCCCAGCATGATTTGCTGTACTGCTTTTCTCATTTTTTAATCCCCTGCAAAATGCGGTTCAGCTGTTTGATGTTCTCCTCATCCGCGCCGCCCTGCTTGAGCAGGCTCATCATGGTCATGCGGCCCATCATGCGCTGCAGCGCGGGATTGTCCTTCACCGCGTCGGCGACGTCGCCCCGCTCGGATGCTCCTTTGGCCATCATCTGGTTCACAATGGCCCCGGCCTGGGGATGCTGACGGATTTCGCCCAGGGTGTCCATGATGGAGAAGCAGGTCGGGTCAATATCATCGCTGTCAAACCAGTTGGTGACGGAAACGGCAGCTTTGTTGAAAATGTAGCTCTCATCGGGCTCAGAAACCCGACGGATACACATGCTGTCGTGTGCGTCACCCGCAAAGGCTTCAATCAGGTGTTCACCCAGCAGCGGGATGCGGAAGCGGAAAACGGTTTTCCCATCCTGTTCGCCAACGAACGCCCCGTCTACATACAGCTTCACATGCGGCTGATTGGAATACACCTTGATTTCGGTCTCCTCCTCGCAGCGGTTGATATACCGCTTGCCGCACAGATGCACGAAGGGCTCTTTTTTGTTCCAGGCAGCCTTATAGAGATAGAAAGCGTCTTTGCGCAGCATCCGGTCAAATGTGACCAGACCCTTTTGATTTTCGCCATGCTTGCCACCCTCGTCCCGGCCGTCGGCGGCGAAGTCAAACAGGTTCCACACGTGGGTTGCCCAGAGGTAAGGCCGCTTTTCGATCATGCGCAGCATGTGCTCATGGTATAGCGCCTGGTATTCCTCGGTGTAGTCGCCCTTTTCGGGATGAGAGGAATGGAAGGCAGGATTGGCGTCGGCCCCGTACTCCGAAAAGCCGATCACGCGGTTCGGATACTTGGCATGGTATTCATCAAAGAATTCATCCGTCTGTTCCAGCTCGCCCAGATACCAGCCGAAGTACAGGTTGTAGCTGTTGATGTCGGGAATCTCCAGGATGGGGCTATCGATCTCCAGCATGAACACGTCGGCCATGGTGGTCAGGCGCGTTTGATCCATCCGGTGGCAGAGCTCGTTCAGCAACCGATGGTTTTCCAGCAGATCGTCGTTCACGGCGCTGGCGGCGGTGATCTCATTGCTCAGGCCCCACACGGCAATGCAGGGATGGTTATAGCACTGGGTAATCAGCTCCCGCATCTGGCTGAGCGTGTTTTCCCGGCCATTTGCCATGTGCATGGTGATATAGGGGATTTCCGCCCACACCACGATGCCGTTCTCGTCGCACAGATCGTAGAATTCCTGGGCGTGCTGGTAGTGGGCCAAGCGCAGGGTGTTGGCCCCGATTTCCCGGATGATTGCCATATCGGCGACGTGGTCTTCCTTCGACAGAGCGTTTCCTTTTCCCTTCAAATCCTGATGGCGGCTGACGCCCCGCAGGGGGTAGCTGCGTCCGTTCAGGTAAAATCCCTTCTCAGGATCGATCCTGAATACCCGGCAGCCGAAGCGGGCGCTGGTTTCATCCCCGCTTTCCAGCTTAGCTGTCGCCGTATACAGATAGGGATCGTCCACACCATCCCACAGGTGGACATTTTCAATGAAAAATTCCGCCTGAGCGTGGCCGTTTTCAGAGGGTACGGTTTTGCTTTCGCCATGCACGGTCACGGTGACAGCTGCCGCATTCTGCCAGGTTTCCACGGTTACGGAAGCGCTGTGTTTTTCCAGATCAACAATGGGCGTCACCTTGATGCCGGGTGTGCCGTCCCGGAGCAGTTCAAAATGCTCTCCAGGCACCGTGATCAGCCTGACTTCCCGGTACAGACCGCCGTAGAAGGTGAAGTCTGCCTTCTGCGGATACACGCGATCATTGTCCTCGTTGCTGACGGAGATCTCCAGCAGGTTCTTGTCCCGCAGCTTTCCGGTCAGTTCCGCCCGGAATGTGGAATATCCGCCCTCGTGGTGGCAAAGTTTTTCACCATTCAGAAACACTTCACAGGTGTGGGCAGCGCCGTTCAGCTCCAGGAACACAGCATCTCCGGCGGTTTCCTGCACGGACAGTTCCCGCGCATACCAGCAGGTGCCCCGGTAATAATCGTTGCCGCCGTCCTGTCCGTCCACATCGTTCCAGGTGTGGGGTAAAGAAACGGGCTCCAGGGCGGCATCCCGGCTTTTGCCGAAACGCCATCCATCCCTTAATACTGTGATTTTACGCATTGGCAGGATCTCCCTTGTGCAGTTCTTTTTCAAACAGTTCATTCTGCGCTGAAGCTTTCTTTTCCTCGATCCGCTTCTGCACGTTGACCATTTCATTCTTGTCCAGCTTGCAGAACCGCATGGCGATCAGGGTAACGATCCAGCCCAGGATGGCCAGGCCGTAGCGCAGGAACATGGTCATCCAGAACACGCCGGAGGTAGCGGGGTCGCCGGGCTGAGGCATGGTAGCGGTGTAGCCGATCAGGGCTACGCAGCCGGTGGCGATAGCCGCGGAGAAGGAGGACACGATCTTGTCCACCAGGCTGTAGGTGCCGGTGACGACCGCCGGGATATACTTGCCGCTTCGATCCAGCTCATAGTCGATGATATCCGCCATAAAGCCGGTGTTCGCCGTGGTCACGCACATGGCGAAACCGTTGGTGATGAAGGTCAGGGCTACAAAGAGAATCATTGTCACGCCCATGTTGGCAATGGTTTCTGTGCCCACCGTATAGCGGGTGATGATGAAGAAAGCGATGAGAACCAGATTGGCCAGGATGCAGTTCCGGGTCCAGGTGACAATGCTCTCCTTATGACCATGCTTGCCGGCGTAGCGCGCACCGTAGGCGGCAAAAAGGATGGAGGGCAGCATACCGATCATGCTCAGGGTGGTGGCCAGGCCCATGTTGCCAATCAGGATGCCGTTGAGCATGGTGCTGACGATGGACGCAGAGGACGCCTGCTGGGCGATTTTATCGGATGCGGCGGAAGCGATATAGCTCTGCAGGGGCTTGTTATGCTTCAGCACATCCAGCATATCCCGCACCTTCAGACGTTCGTTCTTGATGCCCTTAAAGTTTTCGGGTTTATCATACTGAGATACGCCGATGCACGTCAGTACCACACCGACAAAGGAAATGCCAACGCACATCCAGGTGACCACGTTCAAAAATTCCTGGTTAAAGCTGCCGCCCATAGCAGGCATCAGTTTGGTGTACACGATGATGTTCAGCGCCATGGGGGTCAGATAGTTCAGCACCGTCTGCCACACACCCACAGTGGGACGCTGCTTGGGGTCGTTGGTGATCAGCGCAGGCAGGGTCTGGGCGGTCATGTTGATGATGGTATAGCCAATGACGTACACCATGTAGAACAGCAGGAATACCGGCACGCCGTGTCCTTTGCTGGAGAAGAAGTTGAACATGCACAGCAGGCCGATGGTCTGGATAACCCAGCCCAGCAGCATCAGGGGACGGACTTTTCCCCAGCGGGTATTCACCCGGTCGTACAGAAAGGCCAGCAGCGGGTCGGTCACAGCGTCGAAAATGCGGGTGAACGTCAGCAGACCGCCCACAACCAGTGTGGCAATGCCATAACCGATGCTGGCAGAATAGCTGGCCAGACCGATCAGGAAGTAGACAGCCATACCGTTGAAGGCATTGAAAGCAATCAGGATGATCTGCCACAGTTTCGCCTTGCGATACTTGACTTCATTGGTTTGAGCAGGGATCGTGTTCGCGGTTGTCATGGTATACGCTTCCTTTCTTTTCGTTTCACCGGTCCTTGGAGGCACTTCCCGTGTCTTCTGGCAGTATTGTACAGAAATAAAGACAAATCCGTAAAGTCAAAAAACACAAATGAATGTCAAAAATTCAGGTTCTTTTGCAATGAACGGATTGTTTCCTTCCTCGTTTCGCACTATAATGTGAAAAAAGCCGGGAGCGGATGACCATGAACACAACGATCACACAGGCAGAGCAGGATTTGTATTTGCTGCAGTCCCTGATCCCCAGTGGCGAGAGCTTCCATATTTGGGGCTATTCCAATGAAGGTCAGCTATTGGGCTGCTCCTGTCAGGGCGTGATTCGGGAAACACTTCATCATGCCTTTCAAGCTTTGGGAGCTTACGAAAAAATGTTGGAATATGCTGTCGGGACCGATCATCATGCGCCCCGCATCCTGGGCTCATCCATTGGGATTCAGTGGGCTGTAACGCTGGAAAAGGAACGAAAGAATAATGTGATATTCGTTTTGGGACCGGTGTTGAATATGCCCGCCAATGAGAAAACCATACGCTCCATGCTGATCAGCAGCCAGCTTTCCCTGAAAGATACGGCCTGGATCGAACCGCTGTGCACCTTGATTCCTATGCTGCCGGTGATGTCCTACGCGGTCTTTGGACGGTATGTAATGCTGGTGCATAATGTTCTGACCGGGGATCAGCTGGGAATGGAAGCACTGAACCGGGAAGCAAAAATTCAGGAAAAAGAACAGCCTTATGAGATCAATCAGCGCAACCGCATCGATGTATATCAGTCGGAACAGGCACTTCTGGATGTAGTCAGAAGAGGAGATATCAATTACCATCATGTACTGAATCGCAGCAGCAGCCTGAGCCCCGGTGTGCCGGTACAGGGCAGGGATCCCCTGCGGCAAATGAAAACCAGCATTGTGGTATTCACAACGCTGGTGACACGTGCCGCCATGGAGGGCGGATTATCCCCGGAGATCGCTTATCCTCTGGGTGATTCCTACATTCAAACAGCGGAGGATTGCCGGGATTCCGGCGAGCTGAATTCTCTGGCGCATGCCATGTATCATGATTTTATCTACCGGGTGCATCAATTGCGGGCGAATCCGCATTGTTCCCATGCCATCCAGAAATGCTGTGATTACATCGAATTGTCGTTGGATCGGAAGATTCATGCCAAAGATTTGGCTGTGCTGGTCGGTTATACAGAATATTATCTGACTGAAAAATTTAAAAATGAAACCGGCCTGTCTGTCAGCGATTATGTCAGATACGCAAAAATCAACCGCGCGAAAATGCTGCTGCAATCTACTGACCTGAGCGTCAGCGAAATCGCGGATCGGCTGGCCTTCAATTCGGCTAATTACCTGATTCGCGTGTTCAAAGAACTGGAAGGCTGCACGCCCGCAGCCTTCAGGGAGAAGCTGAAGGCAGAACTGCATTAATCATTGCCAAAAGCCTTTTCCCTATGTGTTTGACAATACTTATAAGATATACCCGTTTTCAATACTTTATCGGCTCATTCATCGGCTCATATCGGCTCACGAAATCTGATCCGGTTTTCTATACGCAAATTCGTTCCGTGACCTTCATTCAATTCATTTTGGAAACAAGTACTGCTTTAGCGCTTGCAATATCCTCAACGGCTAAACCGAGAGCGTCAAAGAGCGTGATTTCATCATCGGATGCTCTGCCTGCGGCTTTACCGGTCAGGAGTTGGCCGAGGGAACCAAGGATATGGTTTTCGTTGATCAGCTTTTCCTTCAGCGGGATCAGGTATTCCCCGCTTTCCGCACGGCAGGCTTGGATGTGGTCGGCATACAGCCGGGCGGCGGCTACCAGGTCGGATGCGACCTCTCGGGTCGTGGGTGTGAATGTGCCCACCGCGTTGATATGCGTGCCGGGGCGCACCATCTCCCGCGTCAGATAAGGCGTTTTGGCGGGCGTCAGCGTGCACACGATGTCCGCGTCTTTCACAGCTTCGGCGGCATTGGCGGCGATTTCCACGCTCATGCCGTAGCGCTCGGATGCTTCCTGCGCGAAACGGCGGGCGGCTTCCGGGCGTATGTCAAAGACTGTCACCCGGTCGATGTGCCGCACCAGCCGGATGGCTGCCAGGTGCGAACGCGCCTGCGCGCCTGCTCCGATCAAGGCCAGGGCATGCGCGTCCCGACGGGCCAGCAAATCGGTCGCAACGGCGCTGATACAGCCTGTTCTGATTTCCGTAATGGAGCCCGCTTCCACCAGCGCGGCAACCGTGGAGTGTTCCGATTCAAACAGCATCACATAGCCAATATGAGAGGGATATTGGGTCCCGGCGTTCGGGGCATAGGCGGCAATCACCTTCGCGCCGTAATAATCGCCCACATAGGCAGGCATAAAGCCAAGCAGTGCGGTGTTTGGCATGGTGCAGATCAGCCGTTGGGGCATGGCGCAGCGGCCTTCCTCCAGATCAATCAGGCAGGCGCGCATGGCGGCAATGCAGCGTTCCGGAGTCAGCAGACACCGAACCTCCGCTTCTTCAATGATTCTCATTCCAGTTTCCTTTCTTTCATCCTGAGAATTTGAGCCCCCGAAGCAGGGCCGATGGACTGCCAACACAGTAATTGCGAAAATAAAAATCGTCAAAATCCAGGTCGTCTCCCACGGCTTCCACGGCTGTAAACAAATCACGCAGACTGCCAGCCACTGTCATCTGAGACACGCTGCCTGCCGTTTCCCCATTTTGCACGAAGTATCCCCCGCAGGGCACAGAAAACTGGCCGGATGCGATGTTTACGGAATGAAACAGATCCAGGGAATACGTCAAAACGAAGCCGGTGCCCATTCGTTTGATCAATTGGCCCTGTGTATTCTGCGCGTCAGGCTTTAGGAAAAACAGCCCCGGTACCGTCGTCAGGGCGATTGGCACATTACCGGTCATCACAGGAATGCGTCCGGCGCAGCCGTTTGATTCAGTGCCAAACTTCCGGGCGGAGGAAAGAGTGGACAGGGGATTTGCCAGCATTCCGCCTTGCACCACGGCGGTTTCGCGCATGGGCGTTCCCTCGCTGTCTACGGGCATTTTCTTGCCGCTCAGGGGATGGATCGGTGCATTGATGAAATTCACAAATGAACTTCCGATCTTTTCACCGGGCTCCCGGAAGCAGGAAGAACCGCTTTGCATGGTTTCCGCGGAAAAGCAGCGCCAGGCGGTCATCAGGATGTTGCGAAGCACCTGTCCGGTCATTACGCAGTCGTAAGTGCCGGAGGAAACCGCCATCGGTTTCAGCCCGCCCCCGTCCGTGCGTTCGGCGAGCGCCAGAGCTTTTCTAGCAAAAGCATCGGGGTCAAGCTGGCTGAGCCTGGCCGCGTTGACATTGGCCTCCGCTTCAGCCGCCTGCATGCCGGGGCGGGGAAGCGATACGGCGGCATTCATCTCCGCCCAGTGGCAGTGAGTGAAGCTATCCAGGCCCAGGCTGTTCACGGTGCGCAGCTCCCGCTCAGTAACGCGCACATGCAGCCCATGAACATTCGCTGGGTTTAAGGCGCTTTCCGTTTTCGCGCCAAGAGCGATCATGTCCCTGACCGGTTCATTTTCCCCGCTGTCGGTGTCCGAAAAGCAGCGTTCCGCGCCATTCATGGGCGTATCGCCCGCGTCCGTCCAGCGGGCGTTTTCCGAAGCCATCCGAAACAGTGCCGCAGCATCGTCATCAGGCCGCTCGGTGTATACCGTGCCCAGCCGTTCGCTGCCCGCGCGGATATAATACTTGGTCTGGTCAAAGGAAACGCTGCTGACGGCCCGGCCATCCTGAATGGCGATGTCCGTGCAGCGGATGCGTTCGGCGTTGACCTCTGCCCGCGCGATGCCGCCCGGCAGATGATCCAATACCCGCTGATACCCTGTCAGGTCGATCACAGCTTTTCCCCCTTTCCGCCAACCAACATTTCGGCAATCCGCATCCGAGGGCCTGATGTTGTGGTGGGAATGAAACCGGAATCCGCGCCGCAGAAGGAACCGCCGCCCTGTTCAAATACGAACCTGCGGCCCACCCGGTCAATTTTCAGCATGGTTTCATCGCCGCGCCCTACCAAAATCGCGCCTTTCACGCGCGGACCGATCCTGCCGTTTTTCACCCAATAGGCGCAGGCGGCCAGCAGGGTAAATTCCCGCCCGCCGGTGCCGCCGCCGATCTCCGTGACGTACAGGCCTTCGTCCATGTCCCGGATCATTTCGTCGTCATCATCCGTGCCCGCGGCCAGAAATGTGTTGCTCATGCGCGGACCCGGAGCGTGGGCATAATCCTGGCGCCGCCCGCTGCCGGTGCGGGAAAGCCCCAGGCGGCGCGCGCCAATACGATCGGCCAAAAATCCTTTGAGCACGCCGTTCTCGATCAGCGTGTTGCGCTGGCGTGGCATACCCTCGTCATCAAACCGGGAGGAGCCATACAGGTTGGGAAGCGTGCCGTCGTCAATGAGCGTCACCTTGGGCGAAGCGATTTTCTGCCCACGCAGATCCCAGAATATACCGTCCAGCTGGAGGGAACGGGTTTCCAACTGATGCCCGCAGGCTTCATGAAAGAATGTGCCGCTGCACGCGCCCGCTTCCAGCACCACCGGCACCCTGCAGCTGGGGGCCTCAGGCGCGCCGATAGCGCCCCGGAGCCTATCGCAGCTGGCTTTGAGCTGCTCCAGATGCTTTCCGCTTTCAAAGGCCTCCATGCCCGCCGCCGCACAGTATTCCGAAAAAGAACTGGCAGTTTCCCCGTTTCGGGCAACGATGGGAATGAAGCGCATCCGAGTGGTCACCCGGCGATCCTCCGCATACGTGCCTTCGCTGTTCAGAATCGTTACGCGCTGATCGCGGTCAAACCAGGTAACCCGACAGCAGCTTACGTCCGGCAGGGAGGACGCGTACAGTCCGGCGTCCCGCAGCATGGAGATTTTTTTCTCTTGCTCGATTTCGGAGGGTGAAACCGCCACAGGACATGGGTTTTCCCGGCGAAGAACGCTGAACGGCGCGGGCATTCCGCTTCCTTTGCCCGACGCTCCCATCAGCGCCAGCGCGTTGTCCGCGGCCCGGCGCAGTGCCGGTTCCGACAGGTCGTTCAGGTATACATATGCGCCGCTGTTCCCTTTTAACAAATACAGCCCCGCTCCAAAAGAGCGCATGCGGGACACCTCGTTTACCCGATCCGTATAGTCGATGGAAACATCATCCCGGTCTTCCAGAAACAGTTCCGCAAAGTCCGCCCCGTTATGCAGGGCGTAGGCGAACACGGAAGCGGCCGTGGAATTCAGTTGCATAATTACCTCTTTTCCCGTTCAGCCCGCCTCATGGCAGGCGGCGAAATGCTCGGAGGAAACCTCCCGAAGTTCAGGCCGCTGCTCTCGGCATATGGGCCGCGCGTGGGGACAGCGGCTGGCGAAGGGGCAGCCGGGCCCCAGGTTGACGGGGCTGGGAATGTCGCCCTTGAGGAGGATGCGCCGCCTGGACGCTTCAGCGTCCGGGTCGGGCAGGGGAATCGCGGAGAGCAGCGCTTCCGTGTAAGGGTGGCAATGTTCTTTGTACAGCGTGGCCGCGGGAGCGAGCTCAACGATGGAGCCCAGGTACATGACGGCAATACGGTCTGAAATTGCCCTGACCATCGACAAATCGTGGGTGATGAACAGATAACTCAGTCCCATATCCCGCTGCAGGCGCACCAGCAGGTTCATTACCTGGGCCTGAATCGACACGTCCAAGGCGGAGATGGGTTCGTCGCACACGATAAGCTTCGGCTCTACGGCCAATGCCCGTGCGATGCCGATGCGCTGCCGCTGGCCCCCGGAAAACTCATGCGGAAAGCGGTTGGCATGCTCCTTGTTCAGCCCAACCATTTGCAGCAGCTCCAGTACCCGCTCCCGCCGGGCTTTGCCCGGATACAGGCCGTGAATGTCCAGCCCTTCCGCAATGGAGGTGGAGACCACGCTTAGCGGATCAAGAGAAGCGTAAGGATCCTGATAGATCATCTGCACATCCTTGCGGTAGCGCAGATTTTCCGCGCGGCTGAAACGGCTGATGTCCTGTCCCCGGTACAGGATCTGCCCCGCGTCCGGCCGGTACAGCTTCACGATCGTGCGGCCCAGGGTCGTTTTTCCGCAGCCGCTTTCACCCACCATGCCCAGGGTTTCTCCCTCATGAAGGGAAATGCTGACGCCGTTCACGGCGGTCAGAACGCCGCGGCCCTTGATCTCAAAGGTTTTGCGCAGGTTTTTTGTTTCCAGCAGAACAGGACGGCTCAACGCTGCATCCCCCTTTCTCTCTCCGCGGCGGCCAGCAGCGCTTCCGCGCCCGGATGGTACAGCCAGCAGGACGCCCGGTGATCTTCGGAATCGAAGGCCATTTCCTCCGGTATGGATGATACGCAGGCACGGCAGGCGTAGCGGCACCGGGCAGCGAAAGGGCAACCCTTGGGCGGATTCAGAAGATCTGGCGGCGTGCCGGGAATATAGCGGAAATCCCGGCTCTGATCCGCGTCCAGGCGCGGAACGGAAGCGAGCAGGCCCCAGGTATAAGGATGCTTGGGACGATAGAAAATATCCTTTGCCGAGCCGCGTTCCACGATCTTCCCGGCGTACATCACATAGATTCTCTGCGCCATATTCGCTACCACGCCCAGATCGTGGGTGATGAGCACAATGGCGGTATTCAACTTTTCTTTCAGGCTGTTCATCAGTTCGATGATCTGAGCCTGGATCGTCACGTCAAGCGCTGTGGTGGGCTCGTCAGCGAACAGCACCTGCGGGTTGCAGATCAGCGCCATGGCGACCATGATGCGCTGACGCATCCCGCCGGACAGTTGGTGAGGATAGGCATACATATTGCGTTCCGGTTCAGGGAAGGAAATGAGGTGCATCATATCCAGCACCCGGGCTTCGGCCTCCGATCGGCTGACTTTGTGATGCAGCCGGTAACTCTCCGCGATCTGCTCCCCCACGCGCATGGTGGGATTCAGATAGCTGAGGGGATCCTGAAAAATCATGGTCATGTGGTTGCCCTGGAGCTGGCGAAGTTCTTTGGCGCTCAGGCCCAGCATATCCCTTTCTTCAAAGCGCACGCTGCCGCCGGTTACCCGGCCGGGAGACTGCAGTAGGCCCATCACCGTCTGGATGGTGACGCTTTTTCCGCAGCCGCTTTCGCCCACCAGGGCGATGGTTTCATTTTTATTCAGATACCAGCTGATCCCGCGCACAGCCTGCACTTCTCCCGCATAGGTGAAAAAGGACACGGCCAGATCATTCACTTCCAGAAGGTGCGAAGAAGTTTCCATTTTTTCGCCCTCCTTATGAACGCAGGCGCGGGTCCAGCGCGTCGCGCAAGCCGTCGCCCAGGAGATTGAAGCACAGCATTGTAAGGCCAACGAAAATGCAGGGGATGATAAACCGGTAGGGGTACTGTTTGAACACCTCGCTGGCTTCCTTGATCAATTGCCCCCAGGAGGGATTGGGCGGGGTGATGCCCAGGCCGATAAAGCTCAAAAAAGCCTCGGCAAAAATGACGCTGGGAATGGTCATGGTCATGCCCACCACAATGATGCCCAGGGTGTTGGGCAAAAGATGCCGCAGGATGATGCGTATGGGCGACGCGCCTAAGGTGACGCTGGCCATGACAAATTCCCGTTCCTTCAATTGCAGCACCAGCCCGCGGGTCGTCCGGGCGCTGCCAAGCCATCCGGTGATGGTGAAAGCGATCACCAGCGTGGCGATGCTGCCGCTGCCCAGCACCATGATCAGCAGGATATCATAGATCAGGCTGGGAATACCCATCAGCACGTCGATCAGCCGCATGATGAACATATCCACCTTGCCGCCGAAATAGCCGGATATACCGCCGATCAGCATACCGATGGCGTAAGGGATCACCGTGGCCAGGATGGCGATCAGCAGCGACACGCGGCCGCCGACCCACACCCGCGTCCACAAGTCGCGGCCCAGGGTGTCGGTGCCGAACCAATGCAAGGCACTGGGCGCCTGGTTGGCGGCGGCGTAATCATTGCTGTAATAGTTATATTCGTTCATCATCGGCCCCGCCAGCACCATCACGACCAGCAGCGCCAGCACAAACAGGCTGGCAAGGGCGGTCTTGCGCTTTTTCAGGTTGCGCCATACGTCCTTGAAATACGTGGTTTCAGGCCGCGTCATTTCTTCTCCGGTCAGCTCGTCCGGGGAAATGGGCGTAAAATCGGGGCATGTATTGCGGTTCAGCATAGAAACTCCTTCAAAAGCAGGTATTACTTCACTCTGATCCTGGGATCGACCCAGCCGTACAGGATATCCACCAGCAGGTTCATCACGACCAGGAACGCGCCGTAAAAGATGGTAAGGCCCATGATCAGGGGATAATCCAGGGTGCTGACGGCATTTACAAAATGCTTGCCCAGGCCGGGGATGACAAAAATCTGCTCCACCACAAAAGAGCCCATCAGCACACCCGCGATCATGGGGCCCAGGTTTGCCAGCATCGGTACCAGTGAGTTTTTCAGTTCATGCTTCAGCACCACCCGGACAGGCGACATGCCCTTGGCCCGGGCGGTTTTCACATAATCCTGGGTAATGACCGCCAGCATACAGGCGCGCATGGAGCGCGTGTTGCCGGCGATGGTGCCAAGGCCCAGCACAAAGGCGGGCATGATAGCCTGCTGCCAGGTTTTGCCCCAGCCGCCAACCGGCAGCCAGCGCAGCTGCACACCGAACAGATACCGGATCAGCGGACCGACCACCATGCTGGGCAAGGCAATGCCCAGGATTGCAAACACCATCAGCACATAGTCCGGCCAGCGGTTACGGTACTGGGCGCAGAGGATGCCGAACAGCAGCCCGATGATTTCAGCAAAGCTCAGCGCAATAAGGCCCAGTTTGGCGGATACCGGGAAAAACTCCCCGATAATGTCGCGAACACTGCGCCCCACGAATTTGATGGACGTGCCCAGATCACCCCGGAGCAGATTGCCCATGTATATAAAATATTGCTGAATAACCGGCTTATCCAGCCCGTAGTACGCCCGCTGCTTTTCCTGCACGGATACCGGGATTTTTTCGTTCATGAACGGATCGCCGGGCAGCAGCTTGGACAGGAAGAACGTGACCGTAGCCAGCACGAACACGGTGAGCAGCGCGATCACGACACGCTTCAAAACATATCGCAGCATAGGAAGCCTTTCATAGACTGTCTGTATGGCTTTCTCGGAAGGATGTCCGGGGGAAACCGAAGAACGGTTTCCCCCGGAAAGAATGATCTTTATTCAGCCACCTGCACAAACGCCAAATCCGCGCCGAAGCCGGAATCCACATTGGTGATGGTGTAGCCGGAACGATAGACCACGTTCTGCGTCTGCCAGGTCAGAAGAAGGCTGGGCATCTCGTCAATGAAAATCTTTTCAATGGCGGCGATGGCGTCCAGGCGGGTCTTGTAATCAGTCGCCTGCTGCGCTTTGTCCAGCAGTTCGGCGTATTCGGCGTTGTCATAGCCGAACAGTGCGTCAGGATCATTAACGTCCCAGTAGGAGAACACGCCGCTGGGGGACGCTGCGTCCACAGTGCCGATGGATACGCCGCCGGTCCAGAAGTCAAAGTCGGAAGAATAGACCTTGGCGATCATCTGCTGGATGGGCTGCGGGTCGATGGCGCAATGGATGCCCAGGTTGGTCAGCAGCATATCCTGCACCGCCTGCAGCTTGGTCAGGTTGCCCTGCGTGTCGAAGCACAGCATGCTGAATTCGGGAATGTCTTCCGCGGTCGCGCCCAGTTCTTCCAGGGCTTTGGCCAGGTATTCCTGCGCTTTGGCGGGATCGGCGGTCACGTTGATCTGAGTTTCGACGGGATATTCATCCACAAATTTTCCGTTCATGCCAGCAGCGTCAGGATCGATCACGCGGTAAGCGGGCGTCTGGCCCAGCATCACGGTGTTCACCAGGGCGGTGCGGTCAATGGCATAGGAGAGGGCGCGGCGGAAGTTCGCGTTGGACAGGAACCTGCCGGACGCTTCGGTCTTTCCGTTGCCGTTGATCTGGATGAACTGGTCGGTGTTGGTGTAGGTGATGCCCTCAAAGCCCAGGTCATAAAGCTGCTGATAATAGGTGGGGTCTGAGAAGGCGGCCAGATCGATCATATCGGTCATCATCATTTCCACGGCGGTGTCGCCGGAAATGTTGCACATGCCGATCAGCTGCTCCAGCTGCACAGCGTCCTTGTTCCAGTAGTTTTCGTTGCGTTTGAGTACCATCTGGCTCTCGTGAAGCCAGCTGTCCATCACCATGGGGCCGTTGCCCAGCAGCTTGTCCGCGTCGGAACCGTAGGCTTCGCCCAATTCCTCAACAAGAGCCTGCTTCACGGGGCGCAGCCCGTTGTCCGCCATCAGGAACAGGTTTTCCAGGCCGGCGGAAGCGAAGGTGACTTCGATGGTATAATCGTCGATGGCTTTGTAGCCAACGTCCTCTTTCGCAGCTTCACCTGCCATGTAAGCTTCGGCATTCTTCACGCAGAAAGCGCTGTCCGCCTGTGAATGGCCCTGTTCAGGGTCGATGAGGCGGAAGAAGGAATACACGAAATCCTGGGCGTTCAGGGACGTTCCGTCGCTCCATACGCTCTCGCGCAGATGGAAGGTGAATACGTCGCCTTTTTCGCTGCTTTCCCAGCTTTCCGCGATGCCCGGAATTACCGCGCCGTTCACCACACGGACGAGGCCTTCGGTCAGGTAGGATACAATGTTGTTTGATTCGTCGTCAGCCGATTCAGCGGGATCCAGCGAAGTGGATTCATAGCTGCGGGCCCAGGTCAGGGTCTTGCCTTCGGCCAGGGCGGCAGCAGCGGTCATCATCATGATGAGGGCCAGCAGCAGGGAAACGATGCGTTTCATGGGCGATCCTCCTTAAATAAGGTGAATATGATCATCAGCTCTTGGCTGGTGATTACCGCTGGTTTAAATCTTTCGTCATAAGCCGGACGGCCAGCTCTGCGTCCCGGGCACAGAGAGCGTCCACGATGCCCTTGTGGCAGTCCTGCCAGGTGGATTGCTTTTCGGGACTCACATACTGCTCCACCCGTGACGCGGCTCCCAGCACGTTTTCCACCGCGTCGATCAGGTAGGGGTCGCAGGTGAGACGGGCCAGACCCACGTGAAAGCGGCGATTTGCCGCGCTTGGACGCTCCACAGTGTTTGGATCTTCCGCGATCAGGCCATAGAGGCTGCGCAGCTGCTCATCCTGACACTCCGCGCACAGCACCCGCACCACCAGCGTTTCAAGCGCCATGCGCAGACGTTTCAGCCGGGTCATATCCGAGGGCGTCAGCGCTGTGACCATATAGCCCGTGCGCGGATACGCGGTCAGATGGCCTTCGTGGCACAGGCGGTGCAACGCTTCGCCTGCCGTCACGCGGCTGACGCTGTAGCGATCGCAGATTTCACGCTCCGTTATCATTTCGTTGGGTTTGAATTCCGCCTGGAAAACCCGTTCTCTTAGGCTCTCGTATACCTCGTCAATTCTTTGCATAACCGATCAACTCCGTAAAACTTCACTCAGGCGCAGTACGAATTCATCAATATTCCTTTCCTGCGTCGCAAGGTTCAGGCGGATGCAGCGCTCCCCGCCCTGACCGTATTCGTTGCCGGGATCGACCAAAGTTGCCTGCTCTTTTTCAAGCCTGTCCGCTGTTTCTTCTGCGGTGAGACCTGCGGCGGACAGATCGAGCCAGGCGATGTAACCGCCTTCCCAGGGCGACATGCGAACACCAGGACAGTTCTTTTTCAGCAATTGTTCCAGCCGCCGGGCGTTGGCAGCCACCCGATCCCGGACAGCCAGAACCCAGTCGTGGCCCGCTTCCGTGCAGCCAGCCAAAATGGCCTGGTAAAAAAATGGATCAATGCTGCCGAAGTGGTCGGCATTTCGCTGGTCAATGAAACGGTTCCGCAGGGAAGGGCAGGGGATCACCGCGTTAGCATGGTTGACGCCGGTGAAATTAAAGGTTTTTCCGAAAGAAACACAGGCAACCGTCTGTTCCGGCAGGACGGAAGCGAAAGGGATTGCCGGATGCGCTGACGCGGTAATGTCGGCGAAAATCTCATCTGAAAACACAATGGTGTCGGTTTCGCGGGCGAAGGTAGCCAGTGTTTGAAGTTCCTTCTCGGTAAACACGTGCCCCGTTGGATTATGGGGATGGCATAGTACCAGCAGCTTGTTTTCTTTCTTCTCCATCTGCACTTCCAGCGCATCCGCATCCAGGCTGTATTGTCCTTCCCTTTCCCGCAGCGGGCAAGTGGTCACGCACCGTTCATTGCGTACAACGGACCGGTCGTGGCGGTAATAGGAAGGAACCAGGATAATCACCCCGTCGCCAGGCGCGGTAAAAGCCCGTATCGCCGTATTCAGAGCAAATACAGTTCCCAGTGTGGGGACGATCATATCCGGTGAGACTGCCCATCCCCGATACGACCTGAGCCAAAAGCAGACCGCGTTCAGATAGGCGCTATCAGGCAGGGTAAAGCCGTAAATCCCTTTCTGCGAAAAGGCCGACAATGCTTCCCGTATGACCGGCGCAGTGGGAAAATCCATTTCCGCGCCAGCCAAAATCAGAGGCGTTTTCTCGCATGCAGTCCGCGGCCGAAAAGCCCCCTTCATATTCCCTGTGCCCTGCCGGTCTGCCGGCTGATCAAAATCAAACACGGTAAATCTCCAATCCCTGCCAGCAAAACTGTTTACTGAGTATCTCAATAAATAGTATACAGAAATCGTCAGCATCCGTCAATTGAATCAGCATGAAAATACATTAAAAGGACAGTTCTCTGCCCTGATGATTTCACCAAACAGGATTCTTACTGCAAAAATCAGAAGAATGTAGCCAGTCCAAAACGAAAAATCCCGGAAGCGCCGGTAAAATCAGCGCTTCCGGGGTAAAAGATCTCAGGAAAGCATCAATTCCACTCTACCAAGCTCAACTAAATTCGCACATCGTTATTTCCTCGCTGTTGCCGGTTTAATCTGCAATCATGCGACCATAGACAGCTTACGCCGCAGGATAAGCGCCATATACATAGGAAAACACTTGCCTGCGGTAGTGATCCACCGCCTGATCGTCGTAGCTTGACGGCAGTTCCATACGGGAGATGATCTCGCCGTCCTCTTCACAGTGGTCGTCGCGCCGTCCGAATTCCTCCATCGCGCCGAATTTGAAAGCGCGCTGGTTGTCCAGAATGAATTGTTCCCGGTCGTTGTCGGTGAGTTTTGTCAGGGTTATGTTGGCCATGTTCGTGTCCTCCTTCAATAAAAGAACTCGGCAGCAAATGGCTTTAAGCCAATTGTTCCGAACTCACCCGGCATCTTATCCAACAGGCGGCCTGCAAAGCTTTCGCTTTACGATCCCCTGCGCTACGGCGTACTGTCCTCCGATGACCGATATTCTGTTCAGGAATAATATATCACAGAAACGATATTTCTGCAAGGTATTATGTTTGTTAATCAGCATTGCTGCGTATAGAAGATTCTTTTTCAGGATTGGATAGATAAGGATCGATGGATATGATAAGTATTTAATCTATCTTTATTTTCTATATCTATATTTAATTGCGTTCGATTTTCCAACGTTGGATTATCCAATATTGGGTTTTCCAACATTGGGTTTTCGAATATTGGCTGCTTAACTTCCGGAAGTCTAATTATCAAAATATATTGACATATGTCATCAATCGGTATAAGATGATTATCGACATATGTCAGAAAGGAGATGCTTATGCCCAGGCCCATCAGATGCCGCAGGATAGAGCAGATGCCCGTGTTCCGCAGCTTCTCGCCGGATGACATAAAAACCACTGAGCGCATCACGATGACGGTGGATGAGTATGAAGCAGTGAGGCTTTTAGATGATGAAGGCCTCACGCAGGAAGCCTGTGCCGCCAGAATGGACATCGCCCGCACGACTGTTACGGCGATCTATGAAAGCGCGAGAAAGAAGATCGCTGATGCGCTCGTTCATGGAAAACAGCTGTTGATCGCCGGCGGATGCTGTGCCTATGAACCGATTGAAATCAATCAGGAAATTTTGAAGAAAGGAATGAATGCAATGAGGATCGCAGTCACTTACGAAAACGGAGAGGTTTTCCAGCATTTTGGCCATTCCGAGCAGTTCAAGCTATACGACGCTGAGGATGGAAAGATTATCAGCGAGCAGGTGGTGAACACCAACGGCAGCGGACATGGCGCGCTGGCCGGGTTCCTGCAGGCGGCCAAAGTGGATGCTCTGATCTGCGGCGGCATTGGCATGGGCGCTCAGATGGCGCTCTCTGACGCGGGGATCAGGCTCTACGCCGGTGTTCAGGGATCGGCCGACGCGGCGGCAGAGGCGCTCGCTGCCGGTACGCTAAAGTATGATCCGGACGCCCGCTGTGACCATCATGAGCATCATCACGACGGTGACTGCGGTCACGATCACTGTGCGGATCATCACTGTCACGGGAATTAACATTGTAGCAAGCAAGGCAAATGTATAACAATTTGCAAAAAGCTTGTTGAGGGCTCCGCCCCCAATCCCCTGAAACCAGCACAAAAGTGCTGTGGTTATGGAGTGTCGTTGCGATCTTTTCTTAACCTGACGTAAAGAAAAGCTGAAAAATGCCCCTGGGCCTGATGGTAAGGTTGAGTTACTAACCTTGTCAGGCGCAGGGGCTGAAGCTGTTTTTTTGTTCTCCCGTTTTCGTCTGTCAGATCACATTCCTGTTTTGACAGACCTTATTGATATTACGATTGGTATGATTCTTCCGCCACTCATGATACCAGCTTTGGTGCAGCCCTCAAAAGCAGTCCAGGAATGCTTCGATGGCTGCTCGATTCTCATCATTCGGTGTGTTGTCCTTTGGTGTTTCAGGCGAATATTTGGGCTCTGCTGTTGCCGGTACCGGTGTGACGGATAACTTCCTCAGACAGTCAGTTATCGTCCAACGGACAGTTTCTTCGATTTTTTTCAGCAAGGCAGTCTCTTCGCCATGGCCTTCAGGACGATTAATTCGGGAAAAATGATCGTTGATCGCGGTAACAATTGTCCGGGTATACGACCTGTATTGCGGAAGACTGCTGTCGGCATACATCAGATTATCCCATGCTTCCTGATCCTGAGGATTCTTCAGATTCAGCCTGAGGGTAGTTGTGAACACACCACCGTTTTTGCTCATGCCGCTCCCGCCTTTTTCATCCGGATGCCGGCAAGGTATTCATAGCCTTTTGCCATAGCACAGATATCATCATTGATCGTTACACGATTGGCGTCGTATTCCCAGAAATGCCGGATCAGGCAGCCCCCTCCGCCAACAATATACAATTTCATCAGTTCCGGATTATATTCATGTTCCCGCAGCCTGCGCATGATCCCAGTAACATAATTCCTGGCTGTTTCCTGAATAACTTCCAGATACTTTTTGCCAATATCAGCCGTTCCCTTCCAAAGCACTCGTTTGATCACATCATCGTCGATGGCTGCACCGAATCTTCGCATAAGCTGTTCACGAACGGCCAGCATGCATTGCTGCGTTCCATATTTCTCCGTAAACAGTTTCTGCGGATTGGGTTTGCCATCGCTGATCATCATAATGTTCATGGTGCCATTGCCGATGTCGCACAGCATGTTGGCTCCCTGAAACTCCGACAGCTTATCCGCGATGGCTGCAAAACCCTGCGGGAATACTTCACACCCTATAATCTGAACGGTGTAGGTCACATCATGATAGATGAATTGGGTCTCTTTTTTCTGCATCAGGTACTTGCGGAATCGATCCTTCTGTTCAGATACCCAGGTCAGCGGCAGACCAACGGCCAGGTATACATTCGCTGTGTTCAGGTTCACCTGTTCCAGTTCAAATCCGATGGCATACAGCGTCATGATATAATAATCTTGATCTGTCATCTTGTCCGGGATGTATTCTTTGTGTTCCTCGCTGATACCGTACCAGGTACCGTTATAGTACAGCACCTCGTTGGTAAAGACCGGTTCTTTCTCATAGGCCGTTACACCTGATTGAAAACAGGTGGTGGCGGTCTTTATGTTCCCATAACCATGATCGATACCGATCACAAAAGCAGGATTGTTGGCAGTGGAATTCGTATTGGTCAGCATATTTCTCCCTTTTTTACGCTTTGATGGTATTGTTTTGCAAGATATTGAAAATCCATCTTTGTTGCAGTGACTTCTTGATGTTCATTCCGCTTTCTTTTTTTGTTGTATTCATCATTTTGATCATCCATACGACTTGGGTCCTTACCTGCTGACCCAGTTTTCAGCGTCTTCTGTTGCTTCTTGTTGGCTTGAGCGGAGATTTGTTCGCCATGATTCCCGCTGCAGCCATTTTACAATACCGGGTATGTATTGCCCGTTTGCGGTTTGCCAGTCCTGTGTGGTTTTTTCTGTTTCCAACGCATCGAGAATCATTTGAATCGTTGCCCCTTCATTCAACGCTTTTCTAACCAGGTTTGCAGCAGCCTCTCTGTTCGTTCTCCTGTTTTGGGGATATGCCAGCCATAGTTCTGCGAATCCCGGTGGTTCAGTTTTAATACCATACCCTTCTGATGTGTATTCTATTATATTATATGGGTTAGGTCTTACTGCGAGACCAGTTTGACCAGAATTGGTATGGTTTTTAGGCCAATGTGGTATTGTTTTGAAGCAAGTACCAATGGAACTGGTTTCATTTTGAGACCACCGTTGCTCTTCATTTTCTTCACAACTGGCCTCATTCCGAGGCCATTGTGGCTCTATTCTGGATGCCTCGCCGGAACCAATTGCGCTGTTTTGAACCCATTCATTCTTATTGGCATCGTTTTGAGGCCACCCGATTATATGCAGCATGGTTCCAATGCAGGGCGTTGATTCCACCCTTATGATTCCCAACTCAGCCAGCACTCGT
This sequence comes from uncultured Clostridia bacterium, assembly GCA_946408995.1. Classification (GTDB taxonomy): domain Bacteria; phylum Bacillota; class Clostridia; order Christensenellales; family Aristaeellaceae; genus RUG756. The sequence continues at coordinate 29,283 of CAMJUL010000048.1, forward strand.
ATCTTTCTGCGTACTTTGTCCCGTGACCATGAGAGCGCCTCTGCTGTTTTTCGTTCTGACAAGGGCAGATCACCCGGGTGAAGCAGTTCTCCACGCCATTGGTATTGATTATGGCTGGCATTCGCTATACAGTAGATATACAACTTTACCAGGCTATCGTCTCGCCATAGTTCCGGTTCCTCCTTCAGATTTGAGAACAGGTCGGCCCACATTTTTGAGTTGATCATTTTTCTATCCATCCTTTTCTTCACACACAGAAGTGCAGAAATGTGTTTTTTCCGATGAAAGCAGTTTTACCCCGTTTGCCTATGAGTAACATAACGCACCTGAACAACCATTCCGAAAAGAGTTCTTATTGAGCCTTCAAAAGCCGGGCTTTTTTCGTGCCGTCTACAGAATACGGATGATCTCGTTCATCACGATTTCTTCCGCACAGCTTCGGATACTGTTCATCCGGCAAAAAATCCAAACTTAAAAGAAATCCAAACTTTTGGAGAGGAATCGTAGAATAAA
>CAMJUL010000049.1 GCA_946408995.1 uncultured Clostridia bacterium
CACTGAAGAGTTCTTCCTTTGATCCTGTATCGTTTTCAAGATTCCCGCGCCCCTGTTCTCGCAAGGCGCTTTGTTAGATTACCGCAAATCAAACGCTTTGTCAAGCACTTTTTTCGTTTTTTTTGATTTTTCTGCTCTCTTCCCGCAAAATGGCTTCCAAGTCTCCTTTTTTATGGTATGATGGACGAAAAGTACGTCCCCGGGCTCCGGGATCCAACCAGGAGGAAACATGCTGCCCAAGGCCAATTATCACACCCATACCCGGTACTGCGACGGAGTCGATTCCCCGGAAGAGATGATCCGGGAGGCGCTCCGTCAGGGCTTTACCCATCTGGGCTTTTCCGGCCACAGTGATCCACCGGGCGGAGTCCCCATGGATCTTGGGGGTTACCTGAAGGAGACCCGGCGCCTTCAGGCCCTCTACCAGGACCGGATCGACATTCTTGTGGGCGTCGAGCAGGATCTCTATGCGCCGCCGGAGGTGCTCAAGGGCCTGGATTACTGGATCGGTTCCACCCATTATATCCGCACGGAAGGGGGGCTTACCGCCGTGGACGACACGCCGGAGCTCCTCTCCGGCTTGTGCAGGAATACCTTCGGCGGGGACTGGTACCGCCTTTGCCGCGCCTATTACCGGCAGGAAGCGGAGATCCTTGACCGCACCCACTGCACATTTATAGGCCACTTCGACCTGGTTTGCCGCTTCAACGATCAGCTCCGCGTCATTGACGAGGAAAGCGCCCCCTATCTGAAGGGAGCGCTTGAAACCATGGAATACCTGGTCCGGGACGGTCAGGTCCCTTTTGAGGTCAACACCGGCGCCCTGAACCGCGGGCGCAGACGGGTCCCCTATCCCGCCCCGCCGCTGTTGAAAGCGCTTCATTCCTTCGGGGGGGAAATCCTTTTCAGCTCGGACGCCCATTCGGCCGGATTGCTCTCCGGCGGATTCGCGGAAGCGGTTTCCTTCGCGCTGGCCGCCGGGTTTGACCACGCCAATCTCCTGACCCGGGAGGGATTTTGCACCTTTCCCTTAAGATAGGATCGGTTTCGTCCCCTCCGCCCGCATCCCCTTTTCCGGGTGCGGGCTTTTCTCTTCGCCGGGAACACAGATTCCCTCCGTTTTCATCAGAAACCGTTTCAGTTCCCGGCCCCCCGCGTAGCCCTGCCAGAAGCCGCCCTTCCCCACGACCCTGTGGCAGGGGATGACCAGCCACAGGGGGTTCCGGTTCAGCGCGGCCCCCACAGCCCGGGCCGCCCCCGGGACCCCGATGGCGCGGGCGATCTCCCCGTAGGTTCGGGTCTTCCCGTAGGGGATTCTGGCCGTTTCCTCCCACACCTTTACGGCAAAGGGCGTGCCCGTCAGAACATAGGGCAGGTCGAACCGGGTCCTGTTTCCTGATAGGTATTCCGTCACCTGTCCAAAGACCCGGTCCGTAAAGCCGGTACGGGATCCGCCGGGCAAGGCCTCCCCGGTGAAACGGAGGGACACCAGCCGATCCTTTTCCGTTTCCAGCATCAGGTTTCCAAGCGGCGTAGAATAGACCGTCCTCTTTGTCATTCCGCTTGGATCTCCCACATCCGGAGACTGCCGTCCTCCCCGCTCATCTCCACCGCGCAGACATGCCTGTCCCCATTCCGGTCCATATAGGCGATGCCGTTCTCCGGCAGGTCGCCGATAAAAGACACGCGGACCAGTACGGTCGTCCCCTTTTCCATCTCGGGCACCGTGCACAGGACACGGACATGGTACTTCCCCGTCCCGTCGTCCGTCAGCTCCGTATCCAGGGAAAGGACCTGGAACAAGGTTACGTCCTCCCCGGCCGTATAAAGGATGCCTGCCGCAGGCTCCTCCAAGGAGGCGTCAAACCGGTAATCCGCCTCCGTTTCCGAACTGAATGCCCCCAGCACCGGAAGGCCGGAGGTCTCCTGCACGGGAGGAGACGCCACAGGCTCCAGATAGGCCGCCAGGATGTATCCCCTTTGGCCCGCGTATTCACAGGCCACAAATCCCCCGGCTGAGGGTGCACAATTGATGACAACCTCCCCCAGCGGGACCCGCGCAAGACGGGTGGAGGAACGGTCCGGCCTCTCCCGCAGGGAAACCCACTCGCTGCAGTTCACCACACGCATCCCCTGCGGCGCATCCGCGGCCGCGCTGCCGGCGGCCCACACCGTCATGAGGAGCATCAGCAGGATACAGACTGCTTTTCTCATTTTCCACCTCCCGCCGCGATCCTGCGGCTGTCTCTTTTCCCGCCGGGGCCCGGCGTCCCGTCGCCTGTCTATTCTTCTCTGTTTCCTTCCCTTTGATTATAGCTTTTCTTCCCGGGACTGTAAAGCGTTCTTTCCGCAGGGATGCGAAAAAAGGGGGCTTCCCGTCTTTTCTTCACATTCCGCTTATGGTATAATCATGCTGAAATACCGCTGAGAGGTGAGATGCTATGTCGGCTTATATCCGTATCAGTCCCAGCGACAACGTGGCCGTCGCGCTGGAAAAGCTGCAGAAGGGCCAGCAGATCCTGGGGGTCACCCTGCTTGAAGACATCCCTGCGGGACACAAGTTTACCCTGAAGGACCTTGCCGAAGGGGAGAACGTCATCAAATACGCTTTTCCCATCGGCCATGCCACCTGCGCCATCCCGGCCGGCTCCTGGGTGCACACCCACAATGTGAAAACCAACCTCTCCGGCGTACTGGAATACGCCTATCATCCCCACCCCTGTTCCCTGCCCCGGGACCGTTCCGCCACCTTTATGGGCTACCGGCGCAAAAACGGCAAGGTCGGCATCCGCAACGAGGTATGGATCATCAATACGGTGGGCTGTGTCAACGCCACCTCCAAGACCCTTGAGCGGCTGGCCCAGGAAAAATACGGCAGCCGGGTGGACGGGATCCACTGCTTTGTTCATCCCTATGGCTGCAGCCAGCTGGGGGAGGATCATCAGAACACCCAGAAGCTGCTCGCGGCGCTGGTCAACCATCCCAACGCGAGCGCCGTTCTTGTGCTGAGTTTGGGGTGCGAAAACAACAACCTGAACGTCTTCAAGCCCATGCTCGGCGACATCGATCCGGAAAGGGTCCGTTTCCTGATCACGCAGGACACCCCGGATGAGATCGAGGAAGGCATGAAGCTTCTGGATCAGCTGACCGAATACGCTTCCCGCCAGAAACGCGAGGAGATTCCCGCGTCCGAACTGGTCATCGGCCTCAAGTGCGGCGGCTCGGACGGACTGAGCGGCATCACCGCCAACCCCCTGCTGGGTTCCGTCTCGGATCTGCTGGCCCGTCACGGCGGCACCACGCTGCTGACGGAGGTGCCCGAAATGTTCGGCGCGGAAACCCTCCTGATGGACCGCTGCAGGGACGAGGCCACCTTCAACAAGGCGGTTGGGATGATCAACGGCTTCAAAGAATACTTCATCCGCCACGGGCAGGAGGTCTATGAGAATCCCTCCCCCGGGAACAAAGCCGGCGGCATCACCACCCTGGAGGACAAGTCCCTGGGATGCACCCAGAAGGGCGGCACCGGAGAGGTCCGGGACGTGCTCGGTTACTGTGAGCCTGTCACCGAAAAGGGCCTGAACCTGGTCTATGGACCCGGCAACGATCTTTGCGCCATCACGGCCCTGACCGCCGCCGGCGCCCAGATGATCCTGTTCACCACCGGGCGCGGAACGCCCGTGGGCGGGCCGGTCCCCACCGTCAAGGTGGCCACCAACACCCCGCTTGCCCAAAGAAAGCCCAATTGGATCGACTTCAACGCCGGCGTTCTGGTTCAGGGCGCGGACAAGGAAGAAACCACCGAGCGTTTTTTCCGGCAGATCCTTTCCATCGCCTCCGGTGCTCCTACCCGCAGTGAGGAGAACGACTGCCGTGAAATCGCCATTTTCAAGGACGGCGTCACTCTGTAAGACAAGTCTCCGCTTTAGCCCCCTTCCGGCTTCTTGCGCCGGAAGGGGGTTTTTGATACAATGGACCCACACTCGTCCACAAGGAGGAAATCTGCCCCATGAGAAAATGCTTGTTTTTTCTTTTGCTGGCGGCATCGCTTTTGACCGCGGCCCATGCCGAGCTCCTCACCTGGGACCGGAACGTCAGCGCGGACACGTCCGCCGAATACATTGATTTCGGCACGTCGGTCATTGAAGACCTGGAACTGGTGGAAAGCTTCCTGGACCAGTTCCCGAACCTGAAAAAATGCGACATGTACGCCAATATCATGAGCCGGGAATGGGCGGCGGCCCTCAGCGCCCGGTATCCCCGGGTGGAATTTGGCTGGACCTTCCGCATCATGTGCAGCAACAAGGATCCCCACATCATCCGGACGGACATGGCCGTTTTCTCCACCCTCCACAACAACCGGAGCCGCGCCCACACCTCCGAGGAGTTTTCAGTGCTGAAATACTGCAGGAACCTGCTGGCACTGGACATCGGCCACAACGCCGTGGATGACCTGAGCTTTCTCTACAGCCTGCCAAAGCTGCGGGTCCTGATCATCGGACGCAATCAGGTGACCGATCTGACACCCCTTTCCGCCTGTCCGGACCTGGAATACCTTGAGGCCTTCAGCAACCGGATCACCAGTGTCCGTCCCCTGCTCTCCTGCAGTCGGCTAATGGACCTGAACATTCCCAACAACCGCATCCGGGATCCGGAACTGTTCTGCCAGATGACCGGTCTCAAGCGTCTGTGGGCCTTCAACTATGCCTGGAGCGGAATGAACGAAAGCGCTGTCCCTTCCGAGGTGCGCTCTGCCGTCCGTCAGGCGCTTCCAGATTGCCAGTGCAACTGGACCTCTTCCGGTACGGGAGGGACCTGGCGCACCACCGACGGAAGCGAGAAGGGGCCTCGGGTCCCTCACTATGACGTCATCTACCGGATGTTCCAAAGCGGGATCTATATCCCCTTCGAAGAGAGCGCTCCGCTGCCGCAGTGATCCTGCGCCCGGAAAAAAGAAATATGGGGGAAGCAAACAGCCGCCTCCCCCGTTATCTTTTATGTCCATCCCCCGTCCCTGCCGCGGCCAAAAGCGGCACGCGATTTTTCATTCAGGAGGTCCCAGATGAGCCGAAAACCCCTTTCCCTTGCCTGCGCCGCGGTCCTTGCGGCCTTCTCCATGCTTCCCCCTTCCGGCGCTTTCGCCGAGGGCGGCGCCCTTCGGACGGTGTTTGACGCCGGCAGAACGCTGCTGTTTCAAACCGACAATGTCACACTGACCGCGGAGGCGGAGATCAGGAAAAACGGCACCGTATTCAAGACGGTCCGCGGAACGCTGGTCCAGCAGAACGCGGACGATTCGATCGCCCTGAACTTTACCACCCTGCGGCCGGACGGCACCACCTACCCCAGCGCCTGGCAGGTCACCGGCCAGGACGGTTATGCTTACAGTGTGGACAGCCTGGAGGGTCCCTTCTACCGTGTCGTTTCCTTCGCTTCCGAACCGCGCATCCTGAGCGACCCTGAAGGGGCCCTGGAATCCCTGCTGTCCGTCGTCAGCCCCGCCCTGGAAATGGCCGACCGGCTTTATCCCGATGCCGCCAGGTTCGTCGAAGGCCCGGAGGAGGACCTGGTTCGGATACGATTCCCAGACGGGGGATCCCCTGCCCTGTTCGACGTCCTGGCAGAAACCCTGGTGCGCCGCGCCGCCAAAGCGTACCTGGGCCTGCCCATTGAAAAAGGCCCCCTCCCTGTTTGGCCGGATGAGGAGGAGGAAGAAGGAAGCACCCTGTGCGATGACTGGGATCAGCTGTTCAGCGTCGGTTGGGAAAAACTGTTTGGCGAGCCCTTCCCCGGGGAGGAATACGATTATTCCGACTGGAGTGAGGAACAGGAATCCAGGTACCGGGCCGTTTGGGAACTGTGGGACCGGGTTGCGGAGGATACCCGGGCGGGCCGTACGGGCGGATATGTGTTTCTGCGGGGGGCGGACGGATCGTCGTCCTGGTATGAGACCTACGGGGAATGCATCCTCGCCACCGACAGCCAGTATCTTCTCTATGACGATCAGGAGCGTACTTTCCTGCACTGGCTGAAGAGTCATACCGGGGACGAGTGGGACGAGGAGACCCTGTTCGCCGCCCTCTATTCCGGAAACCCTGCCCTGGAGAACGCCCTGGGGAACCTGTACGACGAAATGGACGCCGGATACCTGGCCGCCCTGGGGAACGCCCCCTTCGGCGCGGTGGATCCTTCCGGTAACCTCCATCCCATGGAAGACCCCGGAATGTACGGCGACTATGTGTTTGAAACGGAGAACTCCATCACCTATTCCACCCTGACCCGCATGAAGACCCTTCGCCTTGGAGAAGTGCGGATGGACCTTTCCCTGGACAAGCAGGGACGTCTCACCGGAGCGCAAGGGGATATCCAATTGGTACTTACCCGCACGGACGGAAAGGAGGACCTGATCACCCTGACCCTCTCCTGCACTGCCGGGAACTACGGCACCAGCAGGGTCGCCCCCTTCGACCCGGAGACGCTGGGCCTGACACGTTACCGCTACCGGGACGAAGAGAAGGATCTCCCCGCCGAACCCCAAGCCCCTCCAAGCGAAAAAGTGACCTTGAACGGACAGGATTACCTCCTTCATCCGTAACGCAGAATCCTGAAAAGGGCACGCGCGTCGTCAGTGGCGACGCGCGTGCCCTTTTTGTTGTATTCCGTCCAGCGGGGTCCGTTCAATAGGTTTCCGTACTGACACCCGCGGGAATCATGGAAAGATCATACGGGGTCGTCTGATACACAAAGTAATTGAGCCAGTTGCAGAACAGGAGATTGGCGTGGGCCCGCCAGGTCACCTGCGGCGGAAGGGAATCGTCATCCCCCGGATAATAGTTCTCCGGCTTGAGGATCCGCTTGCCCGCCGCCAGGTCCCTGCGGTATTCCTGATCCAGGGTATCCGCGTCATACTCGGAGTGTCCCGTTACGAAAAACTGCTTGTGCTTTCGTCCATAGACCACGTAAACCCCTGCCTTCGGGGAGGAAGAGAGGATCTGCAATTCCCCGCGGGCCTCGATATCCTGCCTCGAAACGGTGGTATGTCTTGAATGCGGCACATAAAAAACGTCGTCAAACCCCCGGAACAGGATGCTGCGCCTGTACTCCACCTGATGGGGAAAAACGCCGAAAAGCTTTTCCGGCAGATCCCGTTTGGGGATCCCGTAATGATGGTACAGTCCTGCCTGGGCGCCCCAGCAGATATGAAAGGTGGAATGGACATGCTTTTTTGTCCAGTCCATAATGCCGCACAATTCCTCCCAGTAATCCACCTGCTCAAAGGGAAGATGCTCCACCGGCGCCCCGGTAATGATGCATCCGTCGTAATTGCGCTCCCTGACCTCGTCAAAGGATTTGTAAAACGCCTGGAGGTGCTCCGGCGGGGTATTGGTGGGCGTATGACTCTTTGGCGCAACCAAATCCAGCTCGATCTGCAGGGAGGTGTTCCCCAGCAGTCTGGAAAACTGGATCTCCGTCTGGATCTTTTTGGGCATCAGATTGACCAGCAGAATATGAAGGGGGCGGATATCCTGGGAGACCGCCCGTCCCTGGGGCATGACGAAAATATTCTCCCTGTGAAGGACATCCACCGCCGGAAGCCGGTCCGGTATTTTGATAGGCATTCGATCACCTGTCCGTTTTCCCGGAAGGACGCAGGAGCAGCCTTCCGTTTGTGTTGTTTACGCCAGCCTGTCCAGCGCCTGCGACAGATCTGCGATCAGGTCCTGAGCGTTTTCCAGTCCGCAGCTCATGCGGACAAGTCCTGCGGGGACCCCTGCCGCCCGAAGCTGCTCGTCATTCATCTGCCGGTGCGTGGTGGATGCGGGATTCAGGCAGCAGGTGCGCGCGTCAGCCACATGGGTTTCAATGGCCGCAAGCCGAAGGCTGTTCATAAACAGGGACGCGGCCTCCCGGCCCCCTTTCAGTTCAAAGCTCACCACGCCGCAGGACCCGTTGGGCAGGTATTTCATCGCCCTGGCATGGTACGGATCGCTCTCCAGGCCGCAGTAGCTGACGTGGGATACCTTTGGATGCGCCGACAGGAACCTGGCCACCGCCAGACCGTTTTCGCAGTGCCTGGCCATGCGGACATGCAGGCTTTCCAGCCCCAGGTTCAGATAAAAGGCATTCTGAGGCGACTGGATGGAGCCGAAATCCCGCATCAGCTGCGCCGTGCACTTGGTAATGAAAGCGCCGCCCATCCCGAATTTTTCCGCATAGGTGATCCCATGATAGCTCTCGTCCGGGGTGCACAGCCCGGGAAACCGCTCCGCGTGCGCCATCCAGTCAAAGTGTCCGCCGTCCACGATGGCACCGCCGACCCCCGTTCCGTGCCCGTCCATGTACTTGGTGGTGGAGTGGGTCACGATATCCGCCCCCCACTCAAAGGGACGGCAGTTGACGGGCGTCGCAAAGGTATTGTCCACGATCAGCGGAACGCCATGGGCATGCGCCGCCCGGGCAAACTGTTCGATGTCCAGGACCGTCAGCGCGGGATTGGCGATGGTCTCGCCGAAAACCAGTTTCGTGTTGGGGCGGAAAGCCGCGTTCAATTCCTCATCGGAACAGTCCGGAGGGACAAAGGTCACGTCAATCCCCATCTTCGCCATGGTCACGCTGATCAGGTTGTAGGTCCCCCCGTAGATGCTGGAAGAGGCCACCATATGGTCTCCGCAGCCGGCCAGGTTGAACAAGGCAAAAAAATTGGCTGCCTGGCCGGAAGAAGTCAGCATCGCCGCAGACCCTCCCTCCAAAGCGCAGATCTTCGCGGCCACCATGTCGTTGGTGGGGTTCTGCAGCCGGGTATAAAAATAGCCGGACGCCTCCAGGTCAAAGAGCTTTCCCATCTCCTCCCCGCTTTCATAGCGGAAGGTGGTGGACTGTACGATGGGGATCTGCCGGGGTTCCCCGTTCCCCGGCGTATATCCGGCCTGAACGCATTTGGTATCGATATGACTGTTGCGCATAAACGCCTCCTTGATGGCAGCCCTTTCAGGACATTGAAACCATGATAAACAGAACCTGAGGGGATGTCAATCACCTTTCCTGTTCTTTTTTCGCCCTGGTTTTAATACATTATTAAGTTATTTCTTTATTGTTTTCACAGGCCTCGCCAGGATAAAACCGTCTCCGTCTATCGGATCCCTCCGGGGCCCCTTTCTATTCCGCGTGGATAAAGGCCTTCACACATCCGTAGGTCATGGGGATGTTTTTTTCCCCCAGGGTGCGGCGGATCTGCCGAAGCAAGCCCTGGTGAACGGTCCAATAGACCTCCTTGTCCGCCCAGACCCTGAGGACAAATTTCAGTCCCGTAGGCTCATACGAAGACAGAAGCGCCTGCGGCGGCTTATCCTGGATCCCGTTCGTCCCTTCCACCTTGCCTGCAGCTTCCAGGAGCGCATCGATCACCTGCTCATCCTGCACATCATATCCCACCAGGATCGGAAGCTCCATTCGACGCCAGGGCTTGTTCGAATAATTGATCACCTGCGCGCCCGTCACCGAAGAATTCGGGATCAGGATCTTCCGGTTGTCCACGGTCACCAAATGGGTATAGACCAGATCGATCGCCTCCACGCTGCCTGTTTCCCCCGAAGTTTCGATAAAATCGCCGGCTTTGAAGGGCTTTGTCGCCAGGATCACAAAGCCGTTGACAAGGTTGCTCAAAACATTCTGCACACTCAGGGAAACAGCCAGGGCAAACATTCCAAGCAGGGTCAGCAGCGACGTGACCGGGATCCCCAGCTTGTCCGCCGTCATAATACCCACCACAAAGACCAGAACGACCCTCGTGAACGTCAGCAGGAAGCCGCCGATGGTTTTTTCAATGGACCCTTTTCGGATCAGCCTTTTAATGACGAACAGGATCAGCTTGCTCCCGACAATGCCCGCCAGCAGCACCCCAGCAGCGGTGATTGCTTCCTTCCAGGTCAAATTCGAAAAAGCCATCATCGCCTGATTGATCTCCTCCTGGCTTGGAAGGATATTGGTCTGAGCCGTCATTCTTTTCCACTCCTTGTTCTGATCTGTTTTCTTTTTCCGCGTCGATACCGTGTGTTACATCATTACGCAGGCCGTCCCGGATTCCGCTCCCCTGTCATCTTTTATTCCAGGTATTCCTCCCGCCGGACATCCCTCCCGGCTCTTGAGCCGCCCATTGGCTCCGTAATGCGCTTGAAAGCGCTAAAAAGTGCAGGCAAACGGCGTAAGCGTCACATTTTATTCCATCCGCTTGGATCCTGCTTCCTATATATATATCAAGGACGCGGCCAATACCGTCCTTTCAAAGGCACCTGTCATTAAAGATGACATTCCTCCCGCTCCGGAAGATACCACCCCGCACAAAAAGTGACAAAGCTTCTTCCTTTCCTGCCATATCTCCATCTCCGCGGAACCCTGAGGCCCCCTGGACAGCGCGCCGTTTTCCCTTCAGCGCTCATAAATCTCCAAACACCGCTTCACTCCCCCTCTAAAAGCCGCTTAAAAAGCCTTCAGACGCATTTCTTTGTGGGGACAAGGAAAAACCCCCTGCCCCAAAAAAGAACGCGCTGAAGGCCTTCTATTTCGCATAGAAACAGGGATCCGCACATTCCACCGCTTCTGAGCCCCTTTTGCTCTCCGGCCCCCGGACTGTGTCATGTTTTATCACAGGGTTCCCCGTTCCCATGCGCCTGAAGCCGTTTAATATTACGCTTTTGTTTCACGTGAAACAAAAGCGTAATATTTTATTACAGTCCTTATTTCCTTCTGGATTTGTTCCAAAAAGATTACGTTCAGCCACGTTCCGTAAACACACCGCTCTCGGTATCAAAATCCACATCCACTGAGAAGCCGCTTTCACCATACTTGTTTTTTAAGCAGGTGATCTCCAATTCCCTGACCTTTCTGCGTCGGGCCGCCTCAAGACGGGCATTTTTTTCCTGGGAATCCGAAAGCCTGCCATATTCCTCCGAACGCATCGCCCGCAGGTTCAGCCCAAGGATCACATCCCCCGTAAACTCGATGACCCCGCTTTCCCTGAAAGAGTCCATTCGGACCGGACCCATGTAGGCCATGCGATTCAAACTGGAAACAAGGACGATACACATGCCCGTCCGCATCTGAAGCTGCCGGAGTTTGCGGATAAAATCATCCAGTGCAGCGCGGACCGAAAAAGAAGCCGGCCCGGAGAAAGGAATGATCTGAAGATAATCGATACAAAAAATGACAGGTTTTCCATTGCGGGCTGCATAGTCGTGGCTGCTTTCCCACAAACGTTCCATCTCCGCAAGGAGCATCTCCCCGTTTTGAATGCGCGAAGAACGTATAAACTGAAAATGTGAAAGCCGCGGATCTGTACATGTACGCAAAAGCGCGTCATTCGCTTTGCCGGAAAGAACCTCCGAAAAAACCACCTTGCTTCCCGAAAGCCGAGACGCAAGACAGGAAAGCGCCTTCGCGGACAGGAAACGAATCTCCTGTTCAAAAGAAAGATAATAAACCGGAGCTCCTTCAAGCGCAAAATGGGACGCGATCTGTAACAGAAGACTGGTCTTGCCGATCCCCGGCTCACTGCCAAGAAGGATGATGCCGCTGCCAAATCCACCGGATAGACGTTTATCCAAGCCTTTGATTCCGGTCGAAACCTTTCGCGTTTCCGTATCCTGCAAGGAAAAACCACGGACAAGAACATCCTGCAGGGAAACAGTGCCCTCATCCTGCGTTTTCTCCGCCAAAGAAAAATCATAGACGGGCTTTAGTCCATCCTCCTGTTCAACGGATACGTTCAAAGATTCCTTTTTATCCACAGGAAGGGGGGAAACGGGCTGCTCCTCAAGCTGCTCCGTTCTTCCGGTCTCTTTTTTATCCACAGGAAGGGGGGGCAGGCATTCGCTTTTTCCCGCCGTGTATTCTTTCCCGTCCGTTCCCAGCGTCTGCAGCGCTTTCTCGATCGTCAGGGCGCCGTAGGTCTGGTTCCCGCGTCTGGAATCCCATTTGGATCTCATCAGACCGGAGGAACGAAAGGCCGCGTCCATCAGATCCCGCTGACCACCGGAGTAAAACGCCAGAAAATTGCACAGGGCCTGATCTGCCTGACTCTGCGAAGCGTAGCCGGTTTTATCCCCTTTCCACAGGGAGATGAATTTCTCACCGTTTTTGGCGTTCGAAGCCCTTTCCACCAGATCCTGAACATCCCTGACCGCTTCTCCCGGCGTAAAGGTGGGCCTTTGGGCGCCGGAAACCGATTCCCTGTGATCCCTTTTAAGATACTGTCTGTGGATCGCGGCGGCTTCCCGCGTCCGTTCCGCAAGCGGTCTCGGCTCACCAAGACACCGTCCGGTCACCGTAAAATAACGCTTTTCATCATACATTTCGATCGGTCCGTTTTTCCGGTCTCTGGTTGGGATCTTTCCTTTTGCATAGATGTGGATGCCTGTCCCCGAGGGGGAAATTTCGGTATAACTGTCCATTCTTTTTACGATCTCTTCGGCCCAGGGTTCGATGTTCCCCTCTTGGTTGATCACATGATCCAGATCGATCCCAAAAATCCCGTCTCCCAGCACAAATCCAAGCCCTGAAAAGGTGTTTTCATTTTTGATCAGGCTGCCGTACGCTTTTTCAAAGGTCGTCCAGCTTTCAGGTTTTGTGATGTCCGCCAACTTGCCATTGAGTGACTTTGGAAGTTTTTCCACGCGGTTGCTGTAGGGATTGACAAAAATGCTGTATAAAACCCATCGGGAGGACTGCTTCATTTCCTCCGGGATGTTTTCCGGATCAAATCGTTCGCTCATGGAAGGACCTCCATCATGGGAACGGCCTTTCGGACGTGCCCCTTTCCTGTGGATATTGTGGATATGTTTCGTTTTTGTTACGGAACTTGTAATACCTTACGGTATTTACAATACTTACGGTGTTTTTGCGCCGGGACGGGGTCCCTTGGGGGGGTTGGAGCAAGAATCATAATTGGAAAAGAATGGTATCTTTTTTTGTGCGGGGTTTTGTCATGTTTTAATTCGGCATTTGTCTTGTTTTGTTCCGTGAAATGTCACGTTTTCTGCATGGTGGTGTCTTTTTTTGTGCAGTCCGGGCGAAAAAATGACAAAAGTGTTTAAAGATTTCTGTTTTGTTTCATTCCGTTGTTTTTTTCTTCTTTTGTAAAATGTATTTTCGAAATATTTTATCGTATTGGACGGATGTCATGTTTTATTTGCAGTTTGTCTGACGCTTTGTACTGTTTTGTGCAGGGTACTGAACAGGGATGTCATTATTTATTGCAGGTCCTGTTTTTCTGCAGGAGCGATTCCAAGATGTCATTTTTTATTCAGGGGGATTTGTACGGCATTTTCGCTGTTCCGAGGCAGATGTCGTATTTTATTACGGGTCAGTGTCGCCGTATGTCATCGTTTATTACAGGGCCCTTGGGCGGCTGTCATTGATAATGCAGGGTGCTTCGTATGGGTGTATAAAAGATGACAGCATTTTACGTATCCTTAATTGGCGCGGCTTGGCAGGTTGTGATAAATGATGACGAAAGTGGTATGTCATGTTTTGTGCGGGGTTCCGGGGGAAGATGACGTTTAAATAGGCGTCGTTGGCTTATTCAGATGCTTTTGGTTCGTACTTGTCATCATTTATTACGGGTATTCCGGGCGGTATCGGGTGTATAAGGGACCTTGCGCCGGTTTTTTTTGTGGGATCCCCGGTCGGATGTCGTCTTTTGTGTCGTTTCTGTTCCCGTATCGCAGGAATAGACGGGAAAACGGGATGTCATATTTAGTACGGGGCGCAGGACAAGCCTGTCCTCACGGGATGTCATTTTTAATTCAGGGTTTCTCTATTGAATAAAATGGCCCGAAAGCAGGTGGGATCCGCTTTTGAACCATTTTTCCGGGAAGGACCCGGATGCAGGATGTCATTTTTAATTCAGGGATAACAGGGGGCGCGGCCGGGTCCGTGTCATTTTTTGTTCACCCTCCGGTTCCTCAGTTCGGCAGGCTTTTCGTTCCTTCCGCACCGGGGGTGTCCCCTGCCAGGTAGATTTCTACGCTGTTGTATTGTTTTCCTTTTATAATGATAAAATTGTATCCTTTGATCCAGTTCATCCGCAGCCAGGTATCCAGGATCAGTTTGACGTCGTCTCTTACGGCTTTTTTCTTGTTCCTTTCAGCTGTTCCGGTGATGTTCCTTTCGTCCATGTCCAGGGTTCTGTACAAAGTGGAGAACAGGATGGTGTGGCTGACTTTGCTGCGGGGGTTTTTCATGGCAGAAATACGCCGCCACAGGTATTTCTGCACGATCAGGAAATCCGTGGATACACGCTCGACGCCGTCGATGCGGAACAGAGCGATATCGGAACGTGTGATCTGATGCTTTTGCAGTGCGTAGCGGAGCAGTGTCGGTGTCGTGATGATCTCAAGACAGTTGACCTCCGCCCCGTTCATGCGTACTTTTGTGTATACGGCCTGGATCAGGGCGGATTCCTCATGGAACTGCCGGAAGGCCGCACCGGGACGGTTGTTGGTTTCATCGATGATCACATGGATCCTGCTGAGCTTTTGAAAGGACTGGGTGATCTGATCCGTTTGCTTTTTCGATATGCGGGCGGAATAGTTGCCGGTCATGACGTGGTAGACCATGGAAGGGGTTATATAGCGGTTTTTCCCTTCATAATAAAGGGTCAGGATGGAATCATGGACCATGCGGTCATAGTCGGTCAGACGTTTTCCGGACATGGTGATCCCTTCCCCTTCCAGGGCGTCATAGTTGATGGACAGGATGGTGTTGAAATCACGGCCCGTATTGACGGAGACCTCGTTGTTTTCCGTGGGATGCTGCTTGGAAAAGGCGTAGTTTGAAATGGAGTCCGTTGTGGACATGAATACGGAGGGATTGTTGGAACGCGTGCTGGTTTCTGCGGGTTTGTCTTCAAGTCCGGCGTCCTCAATGTCATCTGTAAAGCGGTTTGTGTCGGACAGGAGGTTGTTGAGAAACGTCAGAGCGTCTCCGTATTCATTTTTCCGGTGCTGACGCAGATAATCAAGGTGGTATTTGAGTTCAATGCTGATGGTATCCGACATTGCTGTGCGGTCCAACAGCTGGTTTTTGTTTTCCCTGCTGGCAAACGCATTGTCGATCAGCGCGGAGACCCGGGACATAAAATCGTTCAGCACCAGGTCCGGAGACTGTTCCAGGATCTGGTTGAAGGCCCGTTTCCTTGCCTTGTTCAGGATATCCTCGCGCTTTTGATTGTATTCGCGTACTTCTTTTCCCTTTTCTGCATCGACCTGGATAAAATCCTCGTCTCCCGTCAGGGACGCGACGAATTCCGCGAATCGTGCGGTCATCAGGTCAAGTTCGGTGCGCTCTTCGGGATTCAGCTGAATCATGTCGTTCATGCACTTGCCCTCCCCCATGGGATCGATCAAGGGTGCTTCCCTTTCATCCTGTTATTCTACTATTTTTCAAGGTTTACCGTCAATTCTTCTTACGAAAATGTAAAGCTTCCGTCACATATTACCACATTCGGATATTATGAACATATTAACATATCAACGTAGCAGGATAATACATGAATAGGTTCACAAGCCTCTGGTTTGCCTGATTTGCCTAATTTTCTTCGGGACAGATGCATGCTTGACAGATCATCCGATAAAGAATAAGATATAAAGGCAAATAAATTATTAAGGTATTTGCATATTTGCGTATTATTTTGATATACAAATTTCTTACGGGTCCGGCCGTGACCCGGACCGGTAACAGAATGTGAAATGAGGTGATTTCCATGCGTGTCATTGCGATCGCGAATCAAAAAGGAGGTGTCGGCAAAACGACCACAGCCCTCGCGCTTTGCTCTGGACTGTCGAGGAGAGGCTACCGGGTGTTGGGGATCGATACGGATCCACAGTGCAATTTCTCAGCGACGAGCCGGGTGGAAACTTCCGGCGTGCCTACGACCATCAATCTGTTGTTGAGGGACGCGCAGGCCCGGGAAGCGATCCAGAAGTCTCCCCTTGGATATGATGTCATCGCAGGTTCCAATGCGCTTTCCGCAGCGGAAAAGATGATCAGCGATACCGGAAGAGAGCACAGACTTGAGGAAGCGATCGAAAGCATTCGTGATGCGTATGATTTTATCGTATTGGATACGCCTCCGACCCTCGGAATCCTGACCATATGCGCTTTTACCGCTGCGGATTCCATCATTATTCCGACCGTTGCCTCCTTCTATGCAGCGGCCGGCATCAGCGAACTGAGTCACAGCGTTCAGCAGCTGATCCATTACAACATCAATCCGACGATCCGGTTTGACGGGATCCTTTTGACCAAGTATGATTCCCGTACCATTGTCGGTCGCAAAATGAAGGAGATTACGGAACAGATCGGAGAGCACATCGACGCGAAAGTGTTTCAGACGGTGATTCGTTCTTCTGTGGCGATCGACAGCGCCCAGGTTCTTAAAACCAGCATTTTTGATTATGACAGCGGTTCTACGGTAGCCCGGGATTATCAGGCATTTATCGACGAATTATTGAAAGGATATGAAGAAGATGGCCGGCAGAAAGACTGATTTCAATACCGAAGATATCATGGGCAGTTTGCTTGGCATGAAAGATCCTGTTTTGCAGCCGTCTGTTCATGATCCTCTTCCCTCGGAAGAAAAAACCGCATCCGTTTCCAGCGGTAAAAAGAAGGAGAAGGAGAACAAGGTCCCTGTCAGCTTTTCCATGACCCGTTCCATGTCGGAAGATCTTAAACGGATCGCATATGTGGACCGCATCACCTGCAGTGAGATCATCTGTGATTTGGTTCAGAGATACATCCGGGAGCATCAGGCTTCTCTTAGAGAGTATGACAGGATCATCAGGAAATAGTGCATTCCATAGGAAGCTTCGCAAGGTAACAAGTTATTAAGAAAATATAATTACATTCCTATTATCATATGATCTTATTAGCTTATTATTTTATTGTATTATTCCCTTGAGAAGCCTGATTTACAAAGAAAAGAAAATAGCGTATTACTTTAATACAATAATAAGAGAATAAGAAAATAAAATCATAGAATATGAATGAAAAACGCAGTCAATAAAATGAGCCTGTGCAGCTGCTGCACAGGCTCATTTTATTGATAAACAATCGGATCAGAAAAGCGCTTTTTTTGCGTCCTCAGGATTGGCAAACGGTCCAGGCAACGGAGCAAGGCCCCGGTGGTTGCCAAAGTAATCCGAATCGAACCGGATATCGGAACCGTCCGGGTTCTCAAACCGCTGTTCGGGCTGGAAAGCCTTGCCAAGAAGATCCGAATGGATGATCCTGCAGGACGCCCCCGATAGAAGTTCGAACAGATTGGTTTTCAATACAGGACGACCCTGGGCGTTAGCTTCAAGAGAAAAGAAGACGCAGGCGTCGGATACAAAAGCGTTCTTTTCATGCAAGCCTGGAAGGGCGCCGTTGAAATAGGCATTGCCTTCGATCAAAACAGGAAGGGGCTTCCAATGAGCGGAAGCCAGTCCGGCCATATCCGGTGTCTCATTGCCGGGATCGAACATGCGGTACCAATCCTCATAGGTCGGATATTCGTCAAAGACCATGGTTCCGACCTGTCGGTTTTCACGGAAGGTCTCATCCTTTTTGCTGTCGCTCCTGACGGTGACATCCTGTGAAGGCCAGAGCTGGATAAATAGGTTGTTGCAGAAACGGTCGTCCCCGTGAAGAATGGTGTTGAAACCCATCACCTCAGTGCGGTGCGGAATATGGTAAGGCGTGTAACGCTGACGAAGGACGCCGTCGATTACGGAATCGCAGCCGCCGCCGACACTCGTGAAACTGCCGCAGATCAGGTTGTGCACCATCGCGACCCCTTCGCTTGCAAGCCGCAGGGAAACATCGGACAGCAGAAGGTTATTGTCGATCAGGGTCGGGCCATGCCCAACTTCCACAAAAAGATCCTGGGACATCATTCCGCCGGGGAGCTGTTTTGCGTAGGAGGGACGCTGATTGTCGTGCAGCAGGTTACCGGTAATCCGGGTTCCCTGCGCCTCCCAATCCGTCCAGATGCCCATGGTGCAGTGATGGATATGGTTCCTGCGCATGATCACGTCGATCGCGGCGTGCAGTTTGATACCAGCGATCTCCGCTCCGCCCAGTTCCATCATATTGTTGATATGATGGATGTGATTGTCCTCGATCAGGGAAAAGACACCGCCCATACGACCGATGATGCCGCCCTGCTCGCAATGATGGATGTTGTTGCGGCGGATGATATGACTGCCGATGCACTCTTTTGTCCAGCCGTGATACTGCCCGCGGCAGACCGCATCCCTTTCCATTTGGGTGGGGCTTTTGATGTGTCTCCGGGTAAAGTAATGATCGTTCTCCGGATCAAGGTATTTTCCGATGCAGATCCCCGAGCATTTGCTGTTGCAGATCTCGCAATCCTCGATGATCCATCCTTTGGACCAATGGGGCCCGATCATTCCGTCCTGAAAAGCAGCCGGAGGTGCCCAGGTGGTGGCCGCCTTGCAGACAGTGAAGCCGGATACGGTGATATAACCGATCCCCGTCCTGGAGGGCATAAAGCATTCACGGCGGACATTGATCTCGACATTCTCCTGATTTGGGTCTTTGCCCTGGAAGTTGGCGTAAAGGACCGTCGATTCCCCATCCTGCTCCGTGTACCAGCGGTAGATGCTTTCTTCCGGCACCCAGCTGTAGGGGGACCTGGGGGCCTCCAGACACTCCTCAAGAGAAACGGATTCGTACATCATCCGGTCATTGAGGTATACACAGCCGGTATGCCGGGTTTTTCCTGCAAAGTACCAATCGCCGTAAACATAGGTTGTATAGGGATTGTATGATCCGAATACGCTGTTATCGATCCGGGCCGTCCAGACGGTGCCCCGGTACAGTTTCCAGTTCTTTACCTGCTCTGCGCCGGTGATGACTGCTTTCAAAGGTTCAAGGGACCTGTACACCACGCGTTCCTCCGGCGTTCCCGCGTGTTTGGGGTCCACATATTCCCGGTAAACGCCTGGCGCGACCAATACCGTATCTCCGGGCTTTGCGACCAGGGCGGCGTCGTTGATTCTTTTGTAGGGCCTTTCCCTGGTTCCGTTGCCGTCCAAAGGGGCCTGGATATCCACATATATCGTCATGATGATCCTCCTGATGGGTCCGAATGGTTTTTTGCCGCAGATCTTTCTGGGACCAGTATATTTTTCACTGTGTTCATTGTCAACAGGAGAATTCGGGTATCGCCGCAAAGAGAAGAAGCAAATAAATAATAACATAACAAGCAAATAAGGTAAATAAGATGTGTAAGATAATTGGCTGATAACCAAATAAGAACACGAAATAATAAAATAGTAAGATGTGAAAGAACAGTGCCCGGTTTGGTTGGAATTGACTTTTATTTGCAACCTGCCTATAATAAAACCAACGAAGCGGAAGGACCCTCGCGGGCCCGGAGATGGAGTGGGAATGGACAAACTGAACGGTGCAACCGTCCTGATCACCGGCGGGACCGGGTCCTTTGGAAAAGCGGTGCTCAACAGACTGCTGCAGACGGACGTAAATGAGATCCGGATCTTTTCCAGGGATGAGAAAAAGCAGGACGATATGCGCCATGACCTGCAAATGCGTTGGCCGGAGGCATCCGGAAAGGTCCGTTTTTATATCGGGGACGTTCGGGATCCACGCTCCATTGCGGACGCGATGCCGGGAGTCAATTATGTATTTCATGCCGCGGCGCTCAAGCAGGTGCCGTCCTGCGAGTTTTTTCCCATGCAGGCGGTCAGGACGAACATTGAAGGAACGAACAACGTCCTGCACGCAGCCATGGACGCCGGGGTGGATAGACTGGTCTGCCTGTCCACGGACAAGGCGGCCTACCCCATCAACGCCATGGGGATTTCAAAGGCCATGATGGAGCATGTGGTCTCCGCCAATGCGCGTCTTGCCGCGGAGAGGGGCAAAACCGTGATCTGCTGCACCCGTTACGGCAACGTCATGTGCAGCCGGGGATCCGTGATCCCGCTGTTCATTGGTCAGATCCTTTCCGGAAGCCCGATCACGGTGACCAATCCGGAGATGAGCCGCTTTCTGATGAACCTGGACGAGGCGGTGGACCTGGTGCGCTATGCTTTTGAGCATGCAGGACCAGGAGATTTGTTTATCCAGAAGGCGGACGCATGCACCATCGGCGTTCTTGCGGAAGCGGTGCAGCAATTGTTCGGAAGCACGGGGACCAAGATCATCGGCACCCGGCACGGGGAAAAGCTGTATGAGACCCTCATGACCCGGGAAGAGAGGCTTCGCAGCGAGGATCTGGGCCGTTATTTCCGCGTGGCGGCGGACAACAGGGACCTGAACTACGATAAGTATTTTACACAAGGCAGGGTCCAGACACAGGCGGACGAGGCGTATACCTCCGCCAATACCCGGCAGCTGGATGTCGGGCAAACGGTGGAAAAGCTTCTGACCGCGTCCTATGTCCGGGACTCGCTGAAGGCCCTGAAAGAGAGAGGAACGAAACGGGGAGAATGATCCCCGGGAGTCGTCCGGCGAGGGAGAACAAAGGACGAAGGAACAAGTGCGGGCAATCCCGGAGACTCTTCCGGGGACCAAATATAAAGATGGAGCGTGTGAAATGAGCGAATGTACACATGATTGCTCTTCCTGCGGGCAGGACTGCCCCAGCAGGAAGGGAGAATCCCTGATCGAGAAGACCCGGGAGGGTACGAAGATCAAAAAAGTCATTGCCGTCATGAGCGGCAAAGGAGGCGTCGGAAAATCCCTGGTGACGAGCCTTTTGGCGGTCATCAGCCAGCGGGCGGGCTACAAAACGGCGATCCTGGATGCGGATATCACCGGCCCCTCGATTCCCCAGGCCTTCGGCATCCATGACCCGGCCATGGGGACCGGGGATGCGATCCTGCCTTCCATGACCCGCACGGGCATCAAAATGATGAGCGTCAACCTGCTTCTGGATGACGAAACCAGTCCGGTCATCTGGCGGGGACCCATCATCGCCGGCACGGTCAAGCAATTCTGGACGGATGTGGAATGGGGCGACATCGACATCATGTTCATCGATATGCCTCCGGGAACCGGCGACGTGCCGCTGACGGTGTTCCAGTCCATTCCGGTGGACGGCGCGGTGGTGGTGTCCATGCCGCAGGCCCTGGTGGGCATGATCGTCGAGAAGGCGGTCAACATGGCGGATATGATGAACATTCCCGTCCTTGGCATGGTGGAGAACATGGCCTACGCGGTATGCCCGGACTGCGGGAAGAAGATCCCGGTGTTCGGGGAAGGCCATGGGGAGCAGGTGGCCAGGAAGCACGGCATCCCCTTCCTGGGTTCCGTCCCGATGGATCCCAAACTGACCGAGGCCTGCGACAAAGGGGTCATTGAGCTGTTCGAGGGGGCCTGGCTGGACGAGGCGGCGAAGGGAATCCTTGCGTCCCTGAAAGACTGACAGGAAGCTGGGGATGGGGACATGACACAGAAACTGGAAGGCGGAAAGGCCAAACTGAAGGATTTTGCCCTTCTGAATCTGGGAACGCTGATCCTGACCATCGGGGTGTATTTCTTTAAGTTTCCCAACCATTTTACAACGGGCGGCGTCAGCGGTATTTCGATCATTCTCCATGCGCTGATTCCGGGAGTGTCCATGGGGGATGCCAACCTGGTGCTGAACCTGTTCCTGCTTTTGCTGGGGTGGATCTTCCTTGGGTCGTCCTTCGGACTCAAAACGGCCTACTCCAGCGTGATGTACTCGCTGCTCACCATCGTGTTTGAACGAGTGCTCCCGCTGGATGGGCCGCTGACGGACCAGCCTTTTGTGGAACTCCTGTTTGCGGTGGGGCTGCCTGCCGTGGGGTCCGCCATCCTGTTCAGCGTCAACGCTTCTTCCGGCGGGACGGACATCCTGGCGATGCTGCTGAGGAAATGGGTGTCTGTGGAAATCGGGACGGCGCTGGTCCTCTCGGATTTCGTGGTGGCGGCTTCCGCCTGTGTGGTATATGATATCCGTACCGGGCTCTTTTCCATGCTGGGCCTGATCATCAAGGCCCTGCTGGTCAACCAGGTCATGGACAACCTTCACAGCTACAAGATCTTTCAGATCGTCACGTCCTGCCCGGACAGGATCTGTGAATACATCATGAAGACGCTGAATCACAGTGCCACCATTCTGGACGGGGAAGGCTCCTACCGGCACAAGCACTGCAAGGTGCTGATCACCGTGGTCAACCGGTCCCAGGCGCTCCGGCTGCAGCAGTTTGTCCGCGCCGAGGACCCGGAATCCTTTATCACCATTACCACCACCAGCCAGATCATCGGCAAGGGCTTTCTGGGAATGTCGGAGTAATCCGGCATTCCTTTTTTTGACCCGGCGGCCGGCGCCGGAATTGCGGAGGTGATTCCCTATGGACATGAAAGGACTCAGGATCCTGTATACCGCGGATATCCATGGGTTCTTTTTTCCGCCCCGCCTTTACGGGGAGAGCAGCGCGGATCCGGGCCTTTTGAGCCTGATGTCCACCTTTGAACGGGACGGCAACACCCTGCTGATCGACGGCGGGGACACCCTTCAGGGCTCGCCGTTTACGGATTACCTGCAGCGCAGCGGCACCGGGCCGGAAATCTGCGCCGGTGTCATGAACCTGGCGGGCTACGATTATGTGGTGCTCGGCAACCATGATCTGGATTACGGCACGGCCTACCTGGCCCGGTATCTGAGGGCTCTGGGGGCCAAATGCCTTTGCGCCAATATCCGGGACCGGAAAGGGGTCCTCCCGATATGGTCCAGGGATATCCGGCGGATGCGCAACGGCCTGCGGGTCGGACTGACCGGGATCTGCACCCAGAAGCTGATGCGCTGGGAAAAAAAGGAGATCCTGGACGAATTGGACGTCCGGGATCCGGTTGCATGCGCCGCGGAAGAGCTTGAGGCCCTCAAGGGAAAGACGGACCTGAGTATCTGCGTCTACCATGGGGGGTTTGAATTTGATCCGGTCAGCGGCAAAAGACTCTCCCGCGGGCAGGAGAATCGCGCGGAGGCGGTTTGCGCGCTGGGGTTTGACCTGGTGCTGTGCGCCCATCAGCACCGGTCCATGCCGGGCGTGAGGCAGGGAACGGCCTGGGCGGCGCAGGTGCCCAACCGGGGCAGGGAATACTGCCGGGTGGATCTGTCCCTCTCTGAGGCGGAGAGGAAGGCCTCGTTTCAGGCGGTCACTTCGCAGCGGGAGCCCTTTGAGGCCGCGCGGGTGCTTCTGGCCCCGGTGGAGGAACAGGTGCAGGCCTACCTGGACCGTCCAATCGGCCGTTTCACCCAGCCCCTGGAATCGGCGCCGCCCCTGGTCAGCGCGTTTCGGGGAAGCCCTATCGCCAATCTGATTAACCGCGTTCAGGCGGAAGCAGCCGGGACCAGGATCTCCGCCTGTTCCCTCCAGAACGACCAGAAGGGGTTCCCCGCGTTGGTCACCATCCGGGAGATCCACGCGACCTACAGGTTTCCAAACACCCTGGTGGTGCTGAGCCTGACCGGGCGGGAGATCAAGGAATACCTGGAACAGTGCGTCCGGTATTTCACCCTGCTTGAGACGGGGGAGGTCACGGTCAGCCGGGAATACGTCTGGCCCAAGCCCCATCATTATCATTATGATTATCTGTATGGCCTGGAATATACCGTGGATCTGAGAAATCCGCCGGGAGAACGGGTGGAATGCATCTGCAGGAAATGGGACGGGACCCGGGTGGAGATGGAGGACCGGGAGGAGATCTGTTTTAATTCCTACCGTGCCAGCGGCATCGGGGGCTTTGACCTGCTGAAGGGGAAAAAGGTGATCCGTGAAATCGAGGGAACGGTCCCGGAACTGCTGATCCGGTTTATGCAGCGGCATGGGACGGTGGATGTGGACAGGACCAACCCGGTGCGCTTTTGTGACCATGAGCGGCTGTTCGTGAGGGCGCAGGAAACGGGTGCGGGAGAGGTCAGGGGGTAAGGAGCCGGTCGGCCTGTGCAACGGCGGCCCGCATGGCGGTGGGCATGGGCAGGGAATGCATCTCCTCCGATGTCACCCACCTGCCTCCCTCGATGACGGGGGGAAGTCCGCTGCGGTCCAGGAGCGGAACGTGGATCAGGGTCATTTCCCAGACCTGGTGAGTAAAAACATGCCTTGCGGTACCCAGCAGGTCCCTTTTCAGGGCAGAAACGGGCAGCGGCTTCCCGGGCAAACGGGGAGACACCTCCGGAAAGCCCGCGGGCAGTTCCGAAAGATGGAAGACCCAAAGGCCGCCAAGCAGCTTTTCCGTCCGTCTGAACAGGCATACCTTTCCAAGACAGGTCAGGATCTGGACGGCGTACTGCTTTTGCGCCAGCTTTTTTTTTGCGCTTTTTACGGGGAGCGCCTCCGGGTCCCCGTCCTTCCTGGCTTGGCAGAGGTCCCCGAGGGGGCAGCGCGCGCAGTCCGGCGTGCCGGGCACGCAGACGGTGGCCCCCAGGTCCATCAGCGCCTGGTTGAAATCCCCGTTTCGGACTCCGGGCATGCTTTGAGCGGCGATGTCCCTGATCCGGGCGGAAACGTCCGGCAGGTCCACGCAGTCCCGGATGCCGTACAGGCGGCTGTAGACCCGTGTCAGGTTGCCGTCCAGGGCGGGACAGGGACGGTCATAGGCGATGGAGGCGATGGCCCCGGCGGTATAGGGCCCGATGCCTGGAAGGGTCAAAAGCACCTCCGGGTCCTCCGGCAGACGGCCGTCAAAGTCGCGGCACAGGATCCGGGCAGCTTTTTGAAGGTTTCTGGCCCGGCTGTAATACCCAAGCCCCTCCCAAGCCTTCAGCACCGTTTCCGTATCGGCTTCCGCAAGGGACCGGAGGGTGGGGAAGAGGGAGAGAAAACGCAGGTAATAGGGGACCACGGTTTCGGTCCGCGTCTGCTGAAGCATGATCTCGCTGACATAGATCCGGTAGGGGTCCCGGGTATTCCTGAAGGGCAGATCCCGCCTGGCGCGGTCGTACCAGGCGAGCATCGGGGCGGCAATGCTGAGTATCATTTGAGGATTCCTTCCTTCCGTAGGGGCCCGGCAGGGGCGTCTTCGCCTGTCATTATACAGGACGGGCGGGCAAAGGGCCATCCCCGCGCAAAAGAAAAAGACGGAGGGCCCTGGAAAGGGGACGGTGTTCAAAAAATATTCACATTTTTTTACGGCTACCCTCTTGCATCCATTCTCAAAATGGAGTATATTACTATCGTGTTAGCACTCCTTAAAAGTGAGTGCTAACAAAATCAAAAATACCTGCCTGCTTGCTTAAAGCAGACCGTTTGTTAAGGAGGAGCAAAATGAACGTCAGGCCTTTAGGAGACCGTGTGGTCATCAAAAACGTGGAAACCGAAGAAACCACCAAGAGCGGCATCGTGCTGCCCGGTTCCGCCAAGGAAAAGCCCCAGATGGCGCAAGTCCTGGCCGTTGGCCCCGGCGGCAACGTGGACGGCAAGGAAGTGACCATGGTGGTGGAAGTCGGCCAGAAGGTCATTTACAGCAAATATGCCGGCACCGAAGTGAAAATTGACGGCGAAACCCTGATCCTTGTCCGCCAGAGCGATATTCTGGCCGTGGTGGACTGACAAAGGGAACCGGCTTTTTCCAGGCTGACGGGGCAGGCCTTGAAATCGCCCCGGCAAAGGACCAAGACGGATTATTGAGGAGGAAATGATTATGGCCAAGCAGCTCAAATACGGCGAGGACGCCCGCCGCGCTCTTGAAAAAGGCATCAACGCACTTTCCGATACCGTGAAGATCACCCTTGGACCCAAGGGCCGGAACGTGGTTCTGGACAAAAAATACGGCGCGCCCCTGATCACCAACGACGGTGTGACCATCGCCAAGGAAATCGAGCTGGAGGACCCCTTTGAGAATATGGGCGCCCAGCTGATCAAGGAAGTCGCCACCAAGACCAACGACCTGGCCGGCGATGGCACCACCACCGCTACGCTTCTGGCCCAGGCCATCGTCCGGGAGGGCCTGAAGAACCTGGCCGCCGGCGCGAACCCCATGGTGCTGCGCAAGGGCATCGAGGATGCCACCGAAGCGGCAGTGGCAGGCCTGAAGGAGATCAGCCAGCCCATCAGCGGCAGGCAGGCCATCGCCCAGGTCGCATCCATCTCCGGCGGGGATCCCACCATTGGTGAACTGGTGGCGGACGCCATGGAAAAGGTCGGCAAGGACGGCGTCATCACCGTTGAAGAAAGCAAGACCATGAAGACCGAGCTGACCACCGTGGAAGGCATGCAGTTTGACCGCGGCTATGCCAGCGCTTACATGGTAACCGATTCCGACAAGATGGAAGCGGTACTGGACGATCCGCTGATCCTGATCACCGACAAGAAGATCAGCAACATCCAGGAAGTCCTGCCCGTGCTGGAGCAGGTGGTCCAGCAGGGCCGCAAGCTGCTGATCATCGCCGAGGACGTGGAAGGCGAAGCCCTGGCCACCCTGGTGGTGAACAAGCTGCGCGGTACCTTTACCTGCGTCGCCGTGAAGGCGCCCGGCTTTGGGGACCGCCGCAAGGAAATGCTGCGGGATATCGCTATCCTGACCGGCGGCCAGGTGATCAGTGAAGAACTGGGCCTGGAGCTGAAGGAGACCACCATGGATATGCTGGGCCGCGCCCATCAGGTGAAGGTGGACAAGGAAAACACCACCATTATCGACGGCGCCGGCAGCAAGGAAGAGATCGAAGCCCGCGTCCAGCAGATCAAGACCCAGATCGCCGACACCACCAGCGACTACGACCGTGAGAAGCTTCAGGAGCGTCTGGCCAAGCTGGCCGGCGGCGTTGCGGTGATCCATGTGGGCGGCGCAACGGAAGTGGAAATGAAAGAGCGCAAGCTGCGCGTGGAAGACGCCCTGGCGGCCACCCGCGCTGCGGTTGAGGAAGGCATCGTTCCCGGCGGCGGCGTCGCGCTGCTGAACGTGCTGCCCAAGGTGAGCGCCCAGCTGACCAAGCATACCGGCGACGCCAAGACCGGTGTTCAGATCGTCCTGCGCGCCATTGAGGAGCCCATCCGTCAGATCGCTGCCAACGCCGGTATCGACGGCTCCGTCATCGTGGAGAACATCCGCCGTTCCCGCAAGACCGGTTACGGCTATGACGCCCTGAAGGGTGAATACACCGACATGATCGAACGCGGCATCATCGATCCCGCCAAGGTGACCCGCAGCGCGCTGCAGAACGCTGCCAGCGTAGCGGCCATGGTGCTGACCACCGAATCCCTGGTGACCGATATCCCCGCGCCAGAACCCGCTCCCGCTGCGAACCCCGGCATGGGCGGAGGCATGTATTGATCCCATAAGCATCAGGCATTTCACAGGGCCGCCGCGGTTTCGCGGCGGCCCTGATGGTTAGCACGAAAAGGCGCCGGGACCTTCCCGGCGCCTTTTCGTGCGTCAAGGGGCCCCCCCTTACCGCTTGATGTCGTAATTCATGTTCATCAGGTTCTGGATGGTGCTGACGTCGTCGGTGATGTTGGCATCGCCGTGGATGGTGTGCTTGATGACGCTGGAGGCTACGGCAAAATTCAGGATGTCCATGGGCCGGTATTCATGCATCATGGCGTAGATCAGGCCGCTGGCAAAGGCGTCGCCGCCGCCCACCCGGTCCAGGATGTTGAAGGTGAAAAGCTTGCTTTCGAAGGTGTGTCCCTCATACCACATAAAGGCTTTCAGGCTGTTTTCGGACCCGGAATGGGCATAGCGGACATGCCGGGCGATGCATTTCAGGTTGGGGAAGCGTTCGATGAATGCCTGGAAGACCTCATCCTGCTGTTCGTAGCTGGGCTGCAGCGGCACCCCGTCCTTGACATCCCCCTTGGAAGGGTCTTCCGGGTCCACATACAGGTGGTAGGGCTCGATGCCCAGCAGCACATCCACATAGGGCAGGCAGCGGGTACAGAAGTCCCGGGCTTCCTCCCAGGTCCACAGGGCGGAGCGGAAGTTGCCGTCAAAGGAGACGGTGATGCCCTTTTGCTTCGCGCAGGCGAGCATATCCAGGATCAGTCTGCGCAGATTGTCCCCCAGGGCGGGGGTGATGCCGCTCAGGTGCAGCCATGTAAAGCCGTCCAGCAGCGCGTCCAGATCCAGACCGGAGAAGTCGTATTCGGAGATGGCGCTGTGCTTGCGGTCATAGATGACCTTGCTGGGACGGATGCCGTAGCCGGTCTCCAGATAATAGGTGCCCAGGCGGTGGGTGGGCGTCTGCTTGTGGGAGGAGAGGATCACCGGTGTACAGTGGACGTCGTTGCTGCGCAGCCACCGGATGGCGCTTTTGCCCAGGGAGTTGCTTGGAACCACGGAGAAGAACGTGCTGTCGATGCCCAGATTGGCCAGGGCCAGGGCGATGTTGGCCTCGCTTCCGCCATAGCTGGCCTCAAAAGAGGTGGCCATGCGGATCTTTTCGTAGTTGGGCGGGGTCAGACGGAGCATGATCTCGCCCATGGTGATGAAACGGGCGTCGACCGGGTCCGTGGAAACAATGGGATTTTTATGGATCAATGGGGGCACCTCCCTATTTTTTTTCTCATTATACCATGATTGCAGCCGGTTTTGTACGCTTTTGTCGAAAAAAGCCCGTTTTTTTCATGCTTTGGCGTTGATTCCTGCCAGAAAAAACCGAAAGAATTCCTTGACAACGGGGGAAAATTGATGTACTATATTGCCTGTCAGCAAAACGCCTCTGTTTTGTTTGAATGCGCCATTAGCTCAGTTGGTAGAGCACCTGACTCTTAATCAGGGTGTCCCGGGTTCGAGTCCCTGATGGCGCACCATGATTTGTCCGAAAACGTAAAGTTTTCGGACATTTTTTGCAGTACGCCCGCCATGGGCAATAGCTTGGTGGTGAAAGTCCACTACACGC
>CAMJUL010000050.1 GCA_946408995.1 uncultured Clostridia bacterium
CGTTTGCATGTGTTATGGCAAATCTCAACTTGCTTTTACTTTTTCAAATGAGTATTCTTCACATTTCACATTAAAAAACACTGCCACCTGCCTTACGTTCCCCGTATCAACAGGTGCAAGGCGATGATGCCCTGCCAAGGAAAGAGATCGAAAGCCTCAAGGCTTTAATCGGAGGATGAAAACCATGACGGAAAAAGTTGTTTCGTTTCTGATGACCCTCGGCCTGATCGGCTGGAGAATTTACGACATCACCCGCGGCAATCATTCCGCGCTGAACTGGATCCTGATCGGCATCTTCGCCATCATGGGGCTGTTTGAACTGGGCGCCATCGTGGAAGAAAGCGAAAAGCGGCATCCCCAGACCGCGGCGGGCACCCCGGACGCGGACGCCCTGCCGGAGGACAAGGACATCCGGTAAAACCGCTCCCCTTTGAAACCGCCCCCCGGGGCTTGAAGATAGATACACCGCAACATTAGACAGCAGCATTCCAAACGGATCGATTGATAAAAAACGCATGCCGCCATCCGGCGGAGGAAGGAA
This sequence comes from uncultured Clostridia bacterium, assembly GCA_946408995.1. Taxonomy (GTDB): domain Bacteria; phylum Bacillota; class Clostridia; order Christensenellales; family Aristaeellaceae; genus RUG756. The sequence goes on from CAMJUL010000050.1 coordinate 542, forward strand.
AAAAACATGTCTGAATTTGAAAACCTGGAAGCGATGGAACTGAGCATGGACGAGATGGACAAGGCCGCCGGCGGCGCGAACCGCTACAAGGCGCTGACCGAAAAGGCCGGCTTCATCATCTACAAGGTCAAGGCCGGCGATAACCTGAACCGGATCGCCAACGCCCACCGCTGCACCGTGAAGCAGCTTCTGGCCTGGAACCCCAAGATCACCAACGCCAACCAGATCTACGTCAACGAATACCTCTACATCCGCGCCTGACCTGACTTTAAGCACGCGGCGCTTCGCTCCCTGCCGGGGGCGGAAGCGCCGCGCCGTTTCAAAACCGGACAGCGGACAAGTCCGTATGTCCATCCAGAAAAGGACAGACACCCAACGATCCCTGTCAAAGGAGGATTTATATCCATGAAAAAAACCTTATCCTGGCTGCTGGCCCTCGTGCTGGTCTGTACGGCCCTTCCCCTCGGGGGGCTGGCGGAGGATGCCCGCGGACAGGTCACCCTGGAGCAGCTTCAGGCCCTGAACGGCGGCAAAGCTGCGATCCATACCGAGAACGGCAAGGTCACCTTTGTGGGCGGCACCTGCACGGACAAAAAAATCACCGGCGCGTCGGACGCCCTGGCGGTGGTCGATTCCATGCGGACCCTGCTGGGCGGGGACGAAAAGACCCGCTTTGACGAATGGAACGAACTTCGGGATCCTTCCGGAAACGTCTATTACGTGTTTCAGCAGACCTACGCGTCCCTTGTGGTATTGGGCGGCGCGGCCAAGGTGATCTGCGACAGGAACGGCACCATGCTGGGCCTGACCGGCAGCGTGGTATCCGACCTGCCGGAGGCGGAGGAAAAGGCCGGCGTGACCGAAGCCCAGGCGGAAGAGATCGCCCTGCGGCACGAATTGGAGACCCGCCAGGTGCGTGCCGAGGTCCTCAAGGGCATGACCCGCCGGGTGGTGCTGCCGGTAAACCGGGAACTGGACATGGAAGCTGACGAGCTCCAGTCCCGGTTCGTCTACGTGGTTTATACCAACAACCCCTCTGCCAGCGTGTCCGCCTCCTCGGACCTGCCCTACCTGGCCCACTATGTGACCCTGGACGGGGAATACCTGTACAGCCTGCCCACCATCCTGCCCGGCGACGCCGCCGGCAACGCAGGCTACGACGCCGAATACGCCTTCCAGTTCATGGAGCCGGCGCCCTATACCGGGTATGTGGACTGGTCCGACGGGACCGAGCATGAGATCACCATCGACCTGATGCGGGACACCCGGACGGGCATGTATTACCTGGGCAACATCGAGCACAAGATCGTAGTGGCCGACTGCTGGGAGTTTTTGTACAACGGCGGCCGCGTAAAGATGGAATACAGCCCGGACAACCTGGAATGGGATCAGGTGGGCCTCCAGTCCCTGTACAATTACTGCCGCGCCTGCGATTACTACAAGGAGATCGGCTGGCAGGGAGCGGACGGCAAGGGCACCCCCATCATCGTGCTGAAGGATTTCTGCGACGACCAGCACCGGCCCATCGACAACGCGGCCTTCGCGGGCCAGTTTTATGGGTGGCAGTGCTTCCTGTCCAGCTCCGTCAACGACTTCGCCCAGTGCCTGGACGTGTGCGCCCATGAGTTTACCCACTGCGTAACCCACTCGGTGATGACCTACAACTCCTATATGAACGATTACGGCGCCATCAATGAGGCCATGAGCGACATCCAGGGGAACCTGTGCGAAATGTACTTCGGCGATACTTCGGACACTGCCTGGCTGATCGCCGAAAACGCCTCCTCCGCCATCCGGAGCATGAGCGACCCCCACCGGTACCAGCAGCCGGCCTACAGTTGGGACCTGTACTACATGGCCCGGGTGAAGACCCCCACCCCGGTCAACGACCAGGGCGGCGTGCACACCAATTCCTCTCTGCTGAACAACCTGGCCTACCGGCTCTGCGCCAATGGCGGCATGACCCTTGAGGAGGCCCGGGCCTACTGGTTCGCCGTGGACTGCGCCATGGTGCCCGGCACGGATTATCTGCAGCTGCGCACGCTGCTGCCCTGGACGCTAAGCATCACCGGCCTTGAAAAGTATCAGGGCGCCCTCTCGGACGCCATCGCCGCCACCCGCCTGGGGGACGACGCCCTGCCGGAGGAACTGAGCGCGGACCAGGCGATGCTGCTTGTGAACCTGCCCGACAACGAGGTGTTCAACAACGGCAACTGGATGCTGACCGTGTTCAGCTTCAACCTGGATCTGCTGGGCGAATCTTTCCGGCTCGTCAGGGAGGCGCTCAGCAGCGGCGAATGGTCCGCCCTGCCCGAGCCCGCCCGGGAACTGCTGGAGCAAATGAAGGCGGAATCCGGGCCCACCCCCGCCCCCAAAGCGGAAAAGGGCTTCCTGGCTACCCTGCTGGATCTCTTGTCCGGCGAGGAGACTGATCCCACCCCCGAGCCCACCCTCAGCCCGGCGCTTGAAAAGAAGCTCCAATCCTTCTCGGAATGGCTGCGGTCCTTCATCCGCAGGATCCTCTTCATGAGCAACGGCAACGCCGGCGCGGACGGCCATACCATCCGGCTTATGAGCCAGCCCGGCCGCACCATCCCGCTCCTGCAGTACCTGCGGCTGCGTCCCAATTCCGACCAGATCGAGGCCATGAAGATCCTTGTGTTCCTGAACGGGCACTGGGTGGATCTGGACATCGCCAATCTGATCAACCTGGCCGAACGCGAGGGCGGCCCGGAGGAAACGAAGAACCTGGACATGGACCCGACGGATAGCCCCCTGTTCAGGGAGCTCACCGCGGCCTTTGAGAAGGGCGGCCTGTCCGGCCTCCCGGACGCCTTTACCCTGAACGTCCCCGGCGGCCAGACGACGGTCATTCCCTCCGACGGCCTGGAGAACATCGACCTGACCGGGAGCGAGGTCACCATGGAAGGGGAAACCCCTGAGGTGAACAACCGCAAGTCCCGGCCCAAGCTTCCCGACGCCGAGCCGGAGCAGACAACTGCCCCCGAAGCCGGGCCAGAGCAGGCTGTAACCCCCGCCCCCGAGGCCGAACCGGCCCGGACGGCCGCCCCCGCCCCGGAAGAGAAGACGGGACCGATGGAAACCCCCGCCCCGGAAGCCAATCCCTGACGGACCCGAACGGGCTCCACATGCGCGGACGCGCCTGCCAAACGGCAGGCGCGTCCCTTTTGTCTGTCAGGGATCGTCCCTCAGTCCGGGAAGAACGGACCGTTCCTCAAAGCGCCCGTTCCGCCGGGACGGCGGGCAAAAGGGCGTCAAACAGGTCCGTAAAGGCCTGTTTGGATCGCTTGGATCCGATCTCCACCCTAACGATCCGCATCTCCCGGTCCACGATCAGCGTGGTGGGGATGGCGTAGCCCTGCAGAGCCCCAAACAGGTTTCCTTCGTCCCTTCCGATGGGGAACTGCAGGCCAAAGTCCTCCGCAAAGCGCCGGAGCACCGCCAGCGTGTCCATCCGCTCCACGCTCAGGGCAATGACGTCCACCCGGTCGCCGTACTCCGTCCAGGCCTCCTGCAGATAGGGGAACTCCACCCGGCAGGGGCCGCACCAGGTGGCCCACAGATTGACCAGCACCAGGTCATGGGTTTTCAGCGCTTCCGAAAGGGTGAAGGCACTGCCGTCCAGGGTGGTCACGGTAAAGTCCGGCAGCACCTGTCCCTCAAAATCCTCCGGCGCGGCAAAGGCCGGGCCCGCTCCAAGGACCAGGGCAAGCAGCGCCAGGATCGCCAAGGTTTTTTTCATCGTATCTCTCTCCTTCTCGCGGAATGCATCCCGATTTTCGCTTATCTCGCCTGCGCCTCTCCCTCCCAGGAAAGGGCCAGGAGAGATACGCAGGTTTCCTCCGTGGGGGTTTCGCAGCCGGGCAGCACCTGCTCCCTGCGGCCGTACTTGCCGCAGTCGTCCAGGGTGGACAGGCGAGGGATCCGCGTCTTGGTAGCCAAATGAAGCCGTGTGATCTCATTGACGCTGGCCGTAAAGGCCAGATGGCTTTCCCGCCCGTTCAGGCGGATACAGGCCTTGAAGCATTCCACGTCCCACGTGATTTCCATTTCCTGTATCTGTCCCGGCGTCCAGGCCTGCCAGGGCTCCACCCGTCCGTCCTGGCGAAGGTATACCTTGCCGTCCGGGCGGAAAATCACCTGCACCGCCACACGGCCCGTATCGTCCTGCATTTCCAGCGTCACGCCGCCTTCCCTGGCCAGATGCTCCACCCGCAGCGTCAGACGGGCGCTTCCCCGCATCGTCTTCCCCAAGGAAACCTCCGCCGCGGCCCGGTCGTAAGGATCCCGATCCCGCATGACCACCGCCCCGTCCTCCAGGCGCACGGGGGCCCAGCAGGGGGAATACACCCCCAGGGTGCGGGGGAGCTCCTTCCCCGTCAGGTCCAGGGCGCCTTGCAGGGGCCCTTCCGCCGTCAGCGGCACGGGGATACGGCTCAGCCAGATGTCCTCCTTGTTGTTGCTGTACACCAGGTACAGATCCCCGTCCGGAGGCTGCGGATTGCATTCGGCGATCCCCCGCAGGTACTGGGGCCCCAGGTTTTTGTCCAGGCCGCCGTAGCGCTGGGGACTCATGTCCCCGGTGACGGCGCACAGATGGTCAAAGACGTGTCCGTCCTCCCCGGTGACGGCGGCGATGGGCCAGCGGTGCTGCCCGTCCGGGGTGGGATTGTACAAAAGGGCAAAGCGTCCGTCCGATGTCCTTTGGCCCCAGACCTTGCCGGACATGGTGTGCACCGAGGGCTGGAAGGCCGGGTCGGTCCAGGTCCGCCCCCCGTCGTGGGAGACGCTGGCCAGGCTTTTTTTGTAGACGCCCACCATTTCCTGCCCCGCCACGGTGTAAAAGCAGAAGGCCTGGGCGCCGGGACGGGGAAAGAGGGTTTTGTCGTGGCGCTGTTCCTCGTACATCTGCCGCATCACCGCGCCATTTTCGAGAAGCTCGCGGCAGGCCTGACGGAACGCTTCGTCCGGGCTTTCCTCAAAGAAGGGAAAGGCGCGGACATTCTCCCGGGTAAAGCCCGCGGGCGGGTTGTACATCAAAAAGCTGATGTCCCCCAGGCTTCCGTCCGGAAAGATCCTGCGCACCGCCCGGCCGATGCCCCAGCCATCGCAGGGCATGCTGATCTTCCGGTCGTGGACCAGGCCGTAGAAAGAGAGCGTCAGCAGCACCCCGTTTGAGGCCATATAAAAGCCCATGCGCTGATGGGGCACCGTCCACATGCGGGGTTTTAGCAGCGGGGAGGTGGGACCCCGGTAAGGCGCCGTATCCGCCTGAAACTCCGGGAAGAGGAGCCTTGGCCTCTCCCAATGCAGGCCGTCCCCGCTGCTGGTCAGCAGCGTGTGCCCCGGTACCTCGTGCTCGTCCACGGGATTGGACAGGAACTGGCAATAAAACCGGCCGAAGGCATAGCAGAGCATGGCCGCGTGGTTATAGGTCCAGCCAAAGCCCTCCGCATCGCCGGGCAGGGCCCGGTTGGCCCGAAGGATCTGATAGCTTTTCACTCCTGCGGCATGGGGCAGCGCCCCGTCCTGGAAGCGGTGGTCCGCCCTTTTGGGGTCCACCACCTGAAGAATGGGTGATAAATCCATCTCACGCGCGGTCAAGGCCGTTTTCCTCCTTTCGTTTCAGCAGCGCGATGGGGCCCGTCAGCCCCGCCGGCGGCAGCCACCCGTGGAAGGACAAGGGATCCCGCCACCGGGCGCCCGGCGCGCAGGTGACCTCCACCTCCAGGGTATGCCTGCCTGCCCCAAAGACCGCCGGGAAGCGGTAGGGCGGGGATACCCGCACCCCCAGGTCCCTGCCGTCCGCGAAGACCCGCACGGCGCCGTATACGTGTGGAAGGGCGATGCCCTCCGAGGCCGGCAGGGACACCTCCGCCCGGTAGCGGACGGTGCCGGAAAACCGCGGCCAGCGTTTCATCAGGTCCTGCGGGTCCTCCGTTTCCTCCGGAGGCAGACCGGGTTCGTCGGGGAAGGTCACACACCACCGGGGGCGGAGGAGGGGCCCCAGCGTCAGGGGGACCTGCTTTTCCGCCGGGGGAAGGCCCGCCCGGGGGTCCGTCAGCACAACCAGCTGCCCCGGCTCCAACGTCAAACGCACAAGGCAGCCCTTTTTAGTGGGTTCAAAGGGGACCTCAAAACTCCTTTCCCCCTCCGGGTCATACAGCAATGGATGGAAAATCCCCCGGACCTCCCCCTCAAAGGACGCTTGTTCCCGGAAGCTTTCGTTGAAGAGCAGCGTCAGGGGGCCGTCCTCCCGCAGATAGGGATAGACATGGATCTGCGGAAAGCGCCCCATCGGCCGTATCGCCATGTCACAGCCCCGCCGGCACCAGGCGGCCGCTTCCTCCGGGGCCACGGTCTCACCTTCTTCCGGGCTGCCCGGCCCGTCGCAAAAGCCCGTGGGCGCCTGGCCTACAAAGGCCGCGCGGCAGCCGCGCTCCTTCAGGCGGGGCAGGATCTCAAACAGCTTCCTGGGCCAGCGCTCCGCCCCGGGGATCAGCAGGGCGTCCCAGGTTCCCATTTCCAGGGCGTCGATGGGCACCACCTGGCAGGGGATCTGGGCCTCCTCCAGCAGGCGCACCACGCGCTGGGTCTTCATCACGCCGCTTCCGCAGGCCCATTCCGCCTCGGCGTAATAGAGCACCGCGACGTTCGCGTCGTGCCGTCCCCCGTCGATGAGGGCGGCAGTGCGCTCCATCTGGCCGAACAGCCGGGCGAAAAAAGGCTCCAGCGGGTGGAAGGGGCCAAAGTGCGGCGGGGAATCCGGGTCCGGTACGGGCTTGAGGGAAAAAGCGTGGGGCACAAAATAATTGATGCCCCGGGACAGAAGCAGGTTCGCCATATACCGCATCTGGCCCGCGTCCTCCTGCCAGCCGTAAGCCCCGAAGCACTCGCACAGGGCGCGTCCCCGTTTTTTGGGGTCCAGGGCGGCGGCCGACGCGGTCATCTGGGGCAGCATAAAGCGGAAAAAATCGTCCTCCGCCTCAAACTCCTGGGAGTGCCAGGCATGCCAGCCCCCGGAAAAATCCGGCTTCAGTTCGTGCAGCACATAATCCATACCGGACATGGTCTGCCCGCTGACGGCCCGGAAATAGTGCCCGGCCCCCTGCCCCAGGCGGCTGTGGGCGTTGTTCTGCTCGATCACGTGGCCCACGTACTCAAGGCCGCGCTCCCTGCACCAGTCCCCCAGGGGCATGGAATAGTTTTCGCCGTACAGGCGGCTGACGGTATCCATCAGGGCATAGCGGATACGCGGCGTCATGGGGCCGATGTCGTACCACAGCCCCGCAAGCAGCGGCACCGCGTCCTGCCCCAGGGCGTCCGAAAGGAGCCGCGGCAGGTCGTCCCGCCAGGGAATGGGCAGACGGGGATATTCCCCCAGCACCGCGTGGGATCCCCTGCCTGCCCGCAGGGCCGGCTCGTCGGAAAAGAAGCCCAGGAACGTCCTGCCGCATTCCGCCCCGAAGAAGTCCGCGTGGGGGCGGTATACCGTCTCGATCATCAGACGGCTGCTGTCCTTAAGGAGGGGGTTGAGAAACTTTCTCGCGGGCGTCCGCTCGCTGACATATTCCGCCGTCAGCACGAACACCCGCCAGATCCCCTCCGGCACGTCCCACCTGAGCAGGCCGTCCTCCACAAGGGACGTCAGGTCCCGCATATCCGTCAGGGCGAAGCCCCCCAGGTCCACAAAGGACTCCACCCGGTTGCCGTGCTCCAGCCTGCGGCCCGCCAGCACCGCCACGGGCGTGCCCGTCATGCCGTCCGGATAAACCACCATCCGCCCGCCCTTCAATGGGCCCCGCAGGTCCGCGTGCCTTTCGGTCATCATCCGCCGCTGGAAGGGGGTGTCCGCGCCGGCGCCGTTGGCGTAGCCCGAGGGGAAGCAGGTGTCGTCCAGCAGGTAAAACGGCAGTCCCTGCCGCTTGGCCTCCTCCAGCAGCACCTCCATTTCGTGCCACCAGGCCGGGCCCAGAAACTCCGGATGGACCCTGGATTCGGCGCAGAAGGCGCCGCAGCCGGTCCGTTTGATCTCCCGGACCCCCTGCCGCAGGGTCTCGTCCCCCTCCCCGTGAAGCCACAGAAAGGGCAGCAGATGGGATTTTGCCATGTTCCGTCCTCCGTTTTGAAAGGGGGCAGCCGGCGGCTGCCCCCCTGATCGGGTCCTGTAACGTGTTACTCGCCCAGCGCGGCAGCCCACGCCTTGTTGTAGATGTCTTCCATTTCGGCGGCGCCGGCGGCCTTGGCGGCCTCGATCACCTTGTCATAGTTCTCAATGGGCTCCTGGCCGGTGATGTACTTGTCCACTTCCTGCCAGACGATGTTTTCCACCGCCACCAGCAGCTCGTTGAAGCGCTCGGTCTCCTCCGCGGACAGCGGCGGGGCCGTGATGATGGTGTTGTTGTCCACAAGGCCGGGGTCGTTCAGGATGGCCTGGGTAACGGCGCGGTAAGCCTCCCGGGCCTCGTCGGAGCCCTGCAGATAAAGGGCCATCTGGTTGTCGGGGGTGGTGTCGTACCGGGGGGTGAACTCCAGCAGGCCGATGCCCAGCTCGGAGGACATGTCATAGATGGCGTTGGCGCCGTTGGCGGCGTATTTGGCAAGCACTTCTTCCTTGAACACCTTCTTGCCGTCCACCACGTCGTAGGATACGCCTTCCTTGCCCAGGTTGTTCACGTCCGTGCCTTCCTCGGAATAGCACCAATCCAGGAATTTGATGGCCAGGTCGATGTTCTCGCAGGAGGAGGGGATGACCCAGGCATTGGCGGGACGGTCGTTGGAATAGGCGATGTTGCGGGTCTCGCCCAGGGCGTTTTGGAGGGTGGGAATGACGCCGAAGGCCGCTTCTGGATTGATGGTGGACAGGGCCACGTTGTAGTTGCGGACGACGCCGTCATTGTCAATGGTGCACATGGCCTGCCCGGAGGAGAGCTTCTCCGCCCACAGGTCCTTGGTCATGGAGGCGTAATCGGGATCCAGCAGGCCGGCTTCCCACAGCTTGTTCAGGTAGGAAAGGACGCCCTTGAAGTTTTCATGGGCGGGGCCGTAGATCCACTGGCCGCCCAAGTCCTTGTCATAGTAGATGGAGGAATAGGAGCCCAGCGGATAGCTGACGCAGTCCAGCAGCTTGCGGGTGGCGGTGGTGTTGCCCGCCTTGCGGTTGGTCATGCCGATCAGGTCCGGTTCCTTTTCCTTGATGGCCTTCATCACCTCGTACAGTTCATCCCAGGTGGTGGGGGTTTCAAGGCCGTATTTCTTCAACAGGTCCATACGGAAGTTGACCAGCTGGCCGGAGAGCGCCGTATCCGGGTTGCTCCGGTACAGGGTGGGCGCGCTGTAGAACTGCCCGTCGATGGTGCTCATGCTCAGGCTGGGGTTGGCGTCCAGCAGGGCGAACAGGTGGGGCATCTCGTCCCTGTGCTCGCTCAGGTTCACGAACATGCCGTCCCGGGCGTAGGCCTTGACGTCGGCAAAGTCCACGTACATGATGTCGGGCATGTCGTCGGTGGCGATCAGGACGGATTTTTTATCGCTGTAGCTGGCCTTGGGCGGGGCTTCGATGACCAGCTTGACGTTCAGAAGCTCCTCGATGGTCTTCAGTTTCAGGGTGTCGCTCTTGATGGGCTGGCTGGGGTTCTCGTCCCGCATGACGTGCAGCTCGGTCAGTTCGTCACACAGCCAGGTGGAAGGGGTCTCGGCCAGGGCCGCGCCCGCCAGGGACAGCAGCATGACCGCCGCGAGGAACAGTGCGGTGAAGCGGTTGCGTTTCATGAAAATTCCTCCTTGTTACGTATGGTTTTTCAGGGCTTTCCGCCCGTGGGAACGTTTTTCAGCCCTTGACCGACCCGATCATGACGCCCTTGACAAAGTACCTTTGCACAAAGGGATAGACGACCAGGATGGGCAGGGTGGTGACGACGATGGCGGCCGAGCGCAGCGTGGCGTCCGTCACGGCGAAGCTGTCCGCGCTGGCGCCGGCGATGGCGGTCTCCTCGTTGAACAGGCCGCCGATGAGCATGTTGCGCAGCATGATCTGCAGGGGGTACAGGTTCTTTTTGTTGATGTAGAGCATTGCGTCAAAATAGCTGTTCCAATGGGACACCGCGTAAAACAGAAGCATGGTGGCCAGCGTCGCCTTGGACAGCGGCACCACGATCCGGGCCAGGATCACCAGATCGTTGGCGCCGTCCAGTTGGGCGCTTTCGATCAGCGAATCCGGAATGGACTGGAAGGCCGTGCGGATGATGATCATGTTGTAGGTCGAGATGGCCCCGGGCAGGATCAGCGCCCACATGGTGTCCATCAGCCCGAACTGCTTCACCGTCAGGTACATGGGGATCATCCCGCCGGAGAAGAACAGCGTCACCGTCACCAGGGCGGTAAAGAACTTCCTGCCGGAAAAGGTCTTCCGCGCCAGGGGATAGGCGCAAAGGCAGCTCATCCCCAGGTTGACCAGGGTGCCCACCACCGTATAGACGATGGTGTTTCGCATGTACATGAACAGTTCGCCCCGCACCAGGGTGGTGTAGGTATTGAAGGTCACGTTCCTTGGCAGAAGGATGATGCCGCCCTTCATCACCTCCAGGCCGTGGCTGATGGAGGTGATCAGCTGCAGATACAGCGGATACAGGCACAGGAGCATCAAAAGGAACAGAAAGACCGTGTTGAAAACCTGGAACGCTTTGCGGCCCGCGCCGCCTTCCCTTATGGCCATGTTCACTCCCCCTTTACCACAGCGAGGTTTCGCTGGTGCGGCGCGAAATGGTGTTGGTGACGCCCACAAACAGCAGGCTGACCAGGGACTGGAACAGGTTCACCGCCGTGGCATAGCTGAAATCGGCCTGGGTAATGCCCCTGCGGTACACGTAGGTGGAAATCACGTCCGAAACAGACTGGTTGGAGCCGGTCATCATCAGCAGGATCTTCTGATAGGACACGTTCATGATCCGGCCCATGGCCAGGATCAGCATGATGATGATGGTGGGCAAAATTCCCGGGAGGGTGACGTGCAGGGTCTGTTTCCAGCGCCCCGCCCCGTCGATGCGGGCCGCCTCATACAATTCCATATCCAGCCCGGACAGGGCGGACAGATAGATGATGGAATCCCACCCGATGCCCTGCCAGATGTTGGAGCCGATGTACATGGGCCTGAAATACCTTGCCTCGTTCAGGAAGGCCACCTTCTCCCCGCCCAGGGCCGCGATGGCCTGATTGACAATGCCGGAGGAGTTGAACATCACGTTCATCATGCCCACCACCACCACCGTGGAAAGGAAGTGGGGCAGGTAGGTGACGGTCTGCACCAGGCGCTTGTAGCCGTTGGAGGCAAGCTCGTTCAGCAAAAGCGCCAGCAGGATGGGGGCGGGGAAGGTGATCAGAAGGTTTTCCAGGTTCAGGACGATGGTGTTTTTGAACACCGTCCAGAAATACGGATCGTTGACCACCTGCAGCACGTATTTCATGCCGTTCTGGCTGGCCCAGGGGCTGCCGATGATGCCAAGCTTGGGCTTGTACTGCTTGAAGGCCAGGGTGACCCCATACATGGGGTAGTACCAGAACAGCAGGTAGTAGGCCAGGGGCAAAAGCATGATCAGGTACAGCCACCGGTCCCGCTTCAGGGCCCGGAAGGCCCTTTTCAGCAGGGGCTGTCCGGCGCGGCGGGTCTGCGGATGCGCACTCATCTTTCCAGCCCCTTTCCAAGCGCCGAAAGCGGAAGGCCCGCCACGGCGATCATCTCCTTGTTGATGGAAAAGGTCATATACAAACGTCCCTCCCGCACCAGGGCTGTCGGATAGCCGTAGACGCCGTTCTTGTCAAGGCCCGGATACCTCCCCTTGAACTGCCGGTCACACAGGATAAAGTGCCGGTCATAATTCACCCCGTCCTCCGAAAGGGAAAGGCACAATAGATGCCTGACCCGGGGCGGGAAGGGATCCGGCGTGCCGATGTAGTAATACCGCCCGTCCGGCAGCCGGTCCAGGAAGAACTTGGTCCGGTTGTCCGTAAAGGACGTGCGCTTTGGAAGGGTCCAGGTCTCGCCGCCGTCCGCGCTCCGGGAGGCGTACAGCCAGGGCGTGCCGGAGCGGAGCAGCATCAAAAGCGTTCCGTCCTCCAGTTCCACCGAGGAGCCTTCGCACAGTTCCATCTGGCACTGGCCCACCTCCCCGGGCAAAAGGGGATGGCGTTCCTGCCCGGCCTCCGGGCTTTTCCAGCCTTGGGGGAAAACCTCTGCCCCGTGCCACCCCGTCAGGCCTGTGGGGTCCTCCGTCCAGGCGCAGGTCCTTCCCCCGCAGGAGAACAGCCTGCCCGAGGAGAGCCTTCGCACCGGCATGTTGCCGCCGAAGGCCGTGGGGCCCTCAACCTCCCGGAAGGTCTCCCCGTCCAGGGTGGTCTGGCACCTGTAGCCCCAGTTTTCCCTTCCGGCGCTGCCCGGCTGCCTGCGGCCGTTGACAAGGACGTCCTTCCGGTAATCAAAGCAAAGCAGGTAGGCGTTCAGCCGCTCGCCGTCGGTCCAGGGGCCGCATGGGATCAGGACGCCGGTGTCCAGCCGCTTTGGGGAGGCAAGCTCCCTGGGCGGGGTCCAGGTCTCAAAATCGCTGCTTACGGTGAACATCACCCGCTGGCCCACGTCGTCCTCCTGGTTCCTGCCCAGGCTGAAGAACAGGAAAAACCGCCCCCTGAACCAGGTCAGGAAGGGATGATGGGCATAATTCCATTGCGCGTCCGGCTCATGCACGATCCGTATGGGGATGTCCAGACAGGGCCTTTCCGCCGTGGCGGAATACCCGTTGGTGATTTCTCCGCACATCGTCTGCTCTTTCTTTTGTGTTCACTATTACTGAACGGTGTTCTCATTTTTGATTGTAGCATGCCTCGTTTTAATTGTCAATACTGGGCGAAAAAATCTTGCTTCCGCCATCTCAATTCCCTATTGACATCCGATGGCCTTTGGCATAAGATAAAAGCGTTCAATAATGCGGAACGCCTTTCAGATTTATAGCAGATCGCCGGAAGGAGCCGAGGACGATGAATCCCCATACCGAAAAGGGCCTTTGGCCCGTGATGCTCACGCCTTTCACCGCGGAGGGCGAGATCGACTATCCCTCCCTGGAGCGGCTCATTGACTGGTACGAAAAAAACGGCGCCACGGGGCTGTTCGCCGCCTGCCAGTCCAGCGAGATCTTCTTCCTGTCCCTGCGGGAGCGGGTGGAATTGGTCCGGTTCGTCCGCGCCCATGCCCACGTGCCGGTCATCGCCTCCGGCCATGTATCCGCCGGGGCGGAGGATCAGCTGGAGGAATTGTCGCTGATCGCCGCCGAAAAACCCGACGCCCTGATTTTGATCACCAACCGGCTCTGTCCCGCCGGACGGCCCGGGGAAAGCATGCTGCCCCTGCTCCAGAGGATCATGGACCGCCTTCCCCGGGACCTGCCGCTGGGCTTCTACGAATGTCCCTACCCCTTCAAGCGGCTGATCACCCGGGAGGAACTGGACTTCTGCGCCGAAAGCGGCCGGTTCGCCTTCATGAAGGACACCTGCTGCGACATCGCCCTCCTGCGCCGGCGGCTGGAACTGCTCCGGGGCAGCGGCTTTCAGCTGTACAACGCCAACACCACGACGCTGCTGGAATCCCTTCGCCTGGGGGCGGCGGGGTTCTCCGGCGTGATGATGAATTTCCATATGGATCTGTACCGCGCCCTGACGGACTTCTGGGACACCGATCCCACCCGGGCGGAAAAGCTGCAGGCCTTCCTGACCGGCTTCTCCCAGATCGAGCGGCAGTGCTACCCCGTCAGCGCCAAATACCACCAGTGGAAGATCGAGGGGACCTTTACCTCGGCTTTCACCCGGGTCCGCCCCGCCGAGGACCTGAGCGCCACCTTCCGGGACGAAGTAGAACAGATGCACCTGGCAGCCAGGACCCTGCGGGAAACGCTGCTGCGGTAAGGAGGCCTTTCCATGTCCGATGACAGCACGGTCAAATCCCTCGCAAAGGCCCTGTCCGTCCTGGAATGCTTTTCCGTGGAACAGCCGGAACTGGGCATTTCCGAGATCGCGCGGATGCTGGGCCTGCAAAAGAGCACGGTCTACAACATCCTGAGCACCTTCCAGAAATGCGGGTACCTGACCCAGAACCCGGACAACAGCAAATACGCCCTGAGCCTGAAGGTGCTGCACCTGGGGTACATCGTATCCAGCCACCACGGGCTGAGGGATCTGATGCTGCCCTACCTGACCGCCATCGCCCGGGAGACGAAGGAGGTCTGCTATTTCGGCATCCTGGACGAGGGGGAGGTCTTGTACATCGAAGCCACCTATCCCTCCATGCAGCAGCAGACCCGCAACATCCTGGGGGAGCGGGCGCCCCTGTACTGCACGGGCCTTGGCAAGGCCATGCTGGCCTACCTGCCCCCGGAGGAGATGGAGGCCATCCTGTCCCGGCCCATGCGGGCCTTCACCGGCTATACCCTGACCGACCCCGCCGCCCTGCGGCACCAGATGGAGGAGGTCCGCCAGAACGGCTACGCCGTGGACAACATGGAGCACGAGTTCGGCATCCGGTGCGTGGCCGTGCCGCTCTTTGGCACCGGCGGGCGCGTGCGGGCCGCCGTCAGCGTCTCCGGCCCCTCCCCCCGGTTCGACCCGGAAACCGTCATCCGCCACGCGGCCCTGATCAAACGGATCCTCGGGCCCGTCCAGCACCAGCTGCAGTGATCCCGGCCGGCCCGCCCGGCCTTTGAAACCATCATCTTGAAGGAGGAAACAGACGTGTTGTATCCCAGAATCGGTATCCGCCCGGTGATCGACGGCCGCTGGGGCGGCATCCGGGAAAGCCTGGAAAAGCAGACCATGGCCCTGGCCGAGGCCGCCAAGGCCCTGATGGAAACCCTGCGCTATCCCGACGGGGAGCACGTGCAGGCGGTCCTCTCCCCCTGCACCATCGGCGGCGGCGCGGAGGCCGCCAAATGCGAAGAATATTTTTCCACCCGGAACGTGACCGCCACCCTGACCGTCACCCCCTGCTGGTGCTACGGCATGGAGACCTTCGACATGAACCCCCTGACCGTCAAGGCCGTATGGGGCTTCAACGGCACCGAGCGTCCCGGCGCCGTGTACCTGGCCGCGGTATTGGCGGCTTACGCCCAGAAGGGCCTGCCCGCCTTCTCCATTTACGGCCGTGACGTGCAGGACGTGACGGACACCTCCATCCCGGCCGACGTGGCCGAGAAGATCCTCCGCTTCGCCCGGGGCGCCGTAGCCGTGGGCTGGATGCGGAACAAATCCTACGTCAACATCGGCGGCGTGGCCATGGGCATCATGGGCGCCTACTGCGACACCAACATGTTCCAGAAATACCTGGGGATCCGCACCGAATGGGTGGACATGACCGAGATCCTGCGCCGGATCACCCTGGAGATCTACGACCATGAGGAATACGAAAAAGCCCTGAACTGGATCCGGGCCAACTGCCCGGAGGGCTTTGACAAAAACGCCGGCGTCACCCTGCCGGAGATCATCCGCCGCAGCAAGGTGGTCCCGCCGGACAAGGACTGGGAATTCATTGCCAAGTTCTCCCTGATCGTCCGGGACATCCTGTACGGCAATCCCAAGCTGGACGAAATGGGCTGGCACGAGGAGGCCCTGGGCAAAAACGCCGTGGCCGGCGGCTTCCAGGGGCAGCGCCAGTGGACCGACTGGCTGCCCAACGGGGATTTCACCGAGGCCATCATGGCCTCCACCTTCGACTGGAACGGCCCCAAGATGCCCACCCCCTTCGCCACGGAAAACGACACCCTGAACGGCGTCTCGATGCTGCTGGGCACCCTTGTGACCAACACCGCCCCCTGCTTCCATGACGTGCGCACCTACTGGAGCCCGGAGGCCGTCAAGCGGGTCACCGGCTATCAGGTCACGGGGAACGCCGCGGGCGGCTTCATCCACCTGATCAACTCCGGCGCCACCGCCCTGGACGGCACCGCCGCCTGCGTCAACGAAAAGGGCGAGCACTGCCACAAACCCTTCTGGGAGATGAAGGAGGAGGACATCCGGGCCTGCCTGAAGGCCACCGACTGGTGCCGGGCGGATTACCAGTATTTCCGGGGCGGCGGCTTCTCCAGCCATTTCCGCACCCAGGCGGAGATCCCCGTGACCATGCTGCGCGTCAGCATCATCGACGGCCTGGGGCCCGTTCTGCAGATCGCCGAGGGCACCACCGTGACGCTGCCGGACGAGGTGCACAGCGCTTTGGACAAACGCACCGACCCCACCTGGCCCACCACCTGGTTTGCCCCCCGGCTGACCGGAAAGGGCGCCTTCCGGGACGTCTATTCCGTCATGGCCAACTGGAGCGCCAACCACGGCGTGACGGTGTACGGCCACGTGGGCGCGGACCTGGTCACCCTGGCCTCCATGCTGCGCATCCCCGTGACCATGCACAACGTGCCGGAAGAAAAGCTCTTCCGTCCCCACTGCTGGTCCGCCTTCGGCACCGAGGATATCCAGGCTGCCGACTACGCCGCCTGCAAACAGTTTGGGCCGCTGTACAGATAACGCAAAAAGCCCCCGCGGGAGGGGGCGCTCCGGGCTGCCGCGAAGTCCACGCGGCAGCCCTTTTTTCCATGGAGCCGTCCCGGAAATTAGCCTTTGCTAATCCCCCTTTTTCCGGTATAATGAAGACGGAAACCGGCCCGCCCTGTCCTTTATCGGGGGGCTGCGCCGCACAAACAACATAACGTCGCCCGGGAAGACCCCGGGCGGAAACAGGAGGAAACGAATATGACTAAATGGGTATGCACGGTCTGCGGTTATGTGTATGAAGGCGAACAGCCCCCGGAGAAATGCCCGGTGTGCAAGGCGCCCGCGTCCAAGTTCAACAAGCAGGAAGGCGAAAAGGTCTGGGCCGCCGAGCACGTGGTGGGCGTAGCCAGCGACGCGCCGGAAGACATCAAGGCCGGCCTTCGCGACATGTTCAACGGCGAATGCAGCGAAGTGGGCATGTACCTGGCCATGAGCCGCGTCGCCATCCGGGAAGGCTATCCCGAGGTCGGCGCGTTCTTTGAGAAGGCCGCCATGGAAGAAGCCTGGCACGCCGCCCATTTTGCGGAGCTGCTGGGCGAAGTGGTGACCGACTCCACCAAGAAGAACCTGGAACTGCGCGCGGACGCCGAATACGGCGCCACCCAGGGCAGAGCCGACCTGGCCAAGAAGGCCAAGGCGCTGAACCTCGATGCCATCCATGACATCGTACACGAGATCGGGCGCGACGAAGCCCGTCACGGAAAGGGCTTTGAGGGCCTGCTGAAGAGGTATTTCGGGAAGTGATCCATTGCGGTTTCTGCGGAGCGGCTTTGCTGCCGCTCCGTTTTCAATTGCAGCTTGTTTTTCTTCCTGATACGTCAAGCACCGGCCCATTCCTTTTCTTTCCGTATCCTGTTATGATGATCCCGAAAGGGAGGGGTTCAACATGAATCTGAATTCGAAATTGATGGGATCATACCTGCAGACGGAACGCAAAAAGATGGGGATAACGCAGTCTGAGCTTTCCGAAAAGCTGAATGTCAGTCCGCAGGCCGTATCAAACTGGGAACGGGGCGAAACGCTTCCCGATGTCTCCATGCTGCTGGATCTGGCTGAAACGCTGCACTGCTCCGTGGACGCGATCCTTTCCGGCGGCAAAGGCTGCGGCGGTTTCCGAAGGCACGTCACGGTGGCGCAAATGCAGGAAGCCTTGTCTTCGATGGACCGCATCGGCGAGCTTTTGGGCCGGGATCACTTTATCTACCAGTGCATCATCGACGCGCTGAACGCGCGCATGAACACCACCATCGAGGTATCTTTCTCCGACCCGCATATTTTCGACGTGTTCACGATCGAATTTCTGCTGGCGTGCATCGACAACGGGGATTATGTCGATCCAAAGGATGTGGAAGCTCATCTGCCGCCAAGCAAGGCGCGCGATTACCTGATGAAATCCATGCAGGAACACGGTATATGCTGACGGTGCGGCACGGCAAAGCCTTCAAGGGTCTGCTTGAGCGGTATTTCGGGAAGTGAAATCCCCGCTGCGCGGGGCTTTCTGGGGAGTGACCTGTGAGGGGTCACTCCTTTTTTCTGCAAATTGGTTACGTCACGGCTTATGTCATCTCTTCATCTTCACCTAAATCATCAAAAAACTACGTCACCACCTTTACGTCACGAACATTGTAGGTGTAGAAAAGCACGAATATCCAACCCATTAACATAGAAACATTGGTGTACGAAAGGAGCCGAGGCCAGCGTGGTTGCATATTCCATCCTGGAAACTGCAAAGGCCAATGGACTGAACCCGGAAAAGTACCTGATGCATATCTTCTCAGTCTTGCCGGACCGGTTCGCAAAGGATCCGAAGGCAGATATTGAGGATCTGCTCCCATGGAATGCAGAAATCAAGGAATTGTACAAGCTGGGAGTATAGGTTCATTTATCGCTTACCATGGGTCAGGATGGATTCGCAGCGGTATTCCATCACAGCATACTCTATGAACATGGCTTCCAGATAAAAGTGTTCTTTTATTGCACGGTTCAGTCTGTCTATCTGTGCCTTGTAGTTTTCATATTTCTGCATGTTGGTCAAGTTATTCATATTAGCATCCCCGACAAGTGAGATCAATTAAGGTTCAATTCCAAAAGCCCGTAGTATTGTCAGAAAACCTTCAACAAAAGAAGCTGATAACATATGGCTCGGCTCATGATTCTGAAAATTGATGTGATTGATTTTTGTATTCGCATCGTATTTGCCCATTTCCTGTTTCTTCAATGTTGTTGTCAGTATGACTTGGTTTTGAGTTTTTGAAAATAGCTCAAGTACGATTTCTTCTTTTGTCGTTGATAAGTCTTCTGCTCTGAACGAATCCATGATAAGAGGATATTTATGACCCAATCTCTTTTGAAGCGCAAGCAGTCTAACAATATAGAACACTGTTGCTTCACTTCCGGAAAAGCGTTGATCCTTCTTTGAAAACAAACCATCGAATGTTAAATTGCCTTTGGGATCAATTTGTGAATATGCGTCGTTCATTAACTGAACAACATCCTGAAGAAAATCCTCTTGTTTGCGTTTATTCTCCGCTATGGAAGCGTTTTCGGTTTCGATTGCTTCCTGAATAGCACGAATTGTTTCTTCGATTTGAAGGAGTTCTTTTTCCGCTTCTTCTGCATTTACAATGTCCTGCTTGTAAAGCAATAGTGCTTCTAAAGTGACATCATCTTCATGCATCAATGCCTGTAATTGTTGTTCTGCTTGTTCAATATCCTTCTGTATTTCTTGCAGTTCATCATTATACGCATCTACTTTCGCCTGTATGGAATCCAAGATGTTTTTCCGCATTTCCACAGTTGATACATCAAAAGAATACTTGGCACGCTTTGATGCCTTAAAGGTTATATTTGTTGAATTGCAATCCATGCACCGCAATTCACCATAATCCAAAGTACGATTCAAAGAGGACAATTCCTTTTTAACTTTTTCCCATTGCAGTTTTCTGTTTGCTGTCTGGTCACGCTGGATTTTCAATTGAGAAATCTGATCGCGCAGTTGTTCCAAAGCCTGCATTTTCTTTCTGAATGCTTCTCTGTCTGCAATAACGCTACCGTTTCGGCGCTGCTGACGCGGTATTTTTGAAAATAAAAACCTTGTGGTTCGGGTGCTTGCACGGTTATGTCCTTTTTTTGCACCATTTTTCCGAGAGCCAAAGGAATGGTAAGACCAATCCCCTTAGAGCACAGAGCCTTTACGCTGGTCAAGAATCAAGCAGCCACCGCGGAGCGGCTGCCTTGAGGCCGGGCTGGCAGGGTGGTACGCTGTTCGGGGCGACGAGAGATCCGACTTGACCGAGACTACCCAAATTGATGTGTAAAACTCCAAACTGGTATAGAATACAGCCCCTCTTTGTGGGCACCGTTCCGCGGGCCGCATGCGGATCATGCACGCAGTAAGACCGCACTTGACAGCGCCCCGCAATCCCCTTAGAATTTCCATGCGGAACGCGTTTTTCCTTTCACGGCGTCGTGATCCCCCGGCGAGACGAATCCGCGCAGATCGGGCGCTGATAGGAAGAAAACACAAAAGCGGCGCAGTCCAAATCGCGCCGCTCTTTTAATGAAGGAGGTCAAAAATGATAAACCAGACGATCCCTCTCAATGCCGGTTTCGGCGGTTTGCCCGGCGACTCCCATTTCGACGGCGGTCTTTTGCAAATGGTCGGCTGGACCCTTCTTGGCGTGCTGATCACGGTTTTGACATTGGGCATTTGTCTGCCCTGGGCGTACTGCATGATCTATCGCTGGGAGGCCAGGCACACCGTCATCAACGGCCATCGGCTGTACTTTGACGGGACCGCTCTGCAGCTCTTTGGCAAATGGATCCTGTGGCTGCTGCTTACCATCCTTACGGCGGGCATCTACGGCCTGTGGGTCGGGATCAAACTGAAAAAGTGGAAAGTCCTCCACACCCGCTTTGCCAATTGATTCCGTCTGCCGCGGCAAGGCATTTACAGGACTGCTGCAGAAGTGCCGGAAGCGAAACCGCAGATGGCACTGCCCGCTTAACAAAGGCGCCGTGAAGCGTACCCTTCACATCCGCTTGCAGTCAAGCGAATCATTGCGCTGTGGGTGATTTCTTTTTCCCTGCAAAAAATGCAATTTCTGCACAAAAACTCCTATAGAAAGCACAATGCCCGTGCTATAATTGCTGTGAGTTTCCTTTTGGCCCGGGATTTCCCAGGCCTTGGAGGCGCAGCAAGATTTTTTAAGGAGGAAAATCAACATGTTCAGCAACATCGGCGGGAAAATCAAGATGCTGGCCAAGATTCTGTGCTGGCTGGGCATCATCCTCTCCGTGGTATTCGGCATTCTGTTCATCACTTCAGGCAGCCCTATGTACATCAACGGTGAGTATACCTCCTACAACGGTGTGGCCCTTGGCATCGTGACCATCATCTTCGGCTGTCTGGCCTCCTGGGTCGGTTCCTTCTTTGCCTACGGCTTCGGCCAGCTAATCGAGAACACGGATTACATCCGCAGCAACACGCAGCACAGGGACTGATCCCTATTCCTTGCTGAAGCCCGCCATGGCAGGGACTGTCGGCAGCTGCACAAGCGGTACCTTCAGCGCAATTGCATACGATTTCGCAGGGTGCTTCCGGAAGGAGGCACTTTTTTATCCGGCATAAGCATGCTGCAGCCTGTTGAGGACGGGCCGCACCGGAAACGGAACACAAAAATGCCCCTGGCGCTGTGCTATCCTTTCATCAGAAAAGAGCCCCGGTACAGGCAGCGAAAAGGAGGCCACTTTATGGGATTGTTTGACCGTTTATTTGGCAAAAGCAAAGCGCAGACCGGCAGCAGGGAGGCCCCCGCCTCCCGGCAGGGCAGTCCGCTGAGCGCCGGCGCGCCGGCAGCCCCCACCCCTGCCCGAGACATGCCGCGCATCGTCCTGGCCCTGTCGGGCGCGGACCTGAAAAAGGGCCTGCTGCTCAACGATATCCGCTATGGCGACAGCCCCGACGCCGTAAAACAGAAGGAGCTTTTCCCCCTGACCAATCAGGGAACCGAAAACGGAAAGCCCTGGCTGATCTTTATGAAATCCTTCACCCACCTCGGCGCACAGCTGATCTACAATTTTGACAGTGACGACGGGCTTCTGGATCAGGCATCCGTCCAGGCGGACTTTAACTTCCGGGAAGACGCGGACCGATGGTACGCGGATTATCTGCGGCACCTGACCGAACAATTCGGGGATCCCATTGACGGAAACCTGATGAAGATCAAAATGCTGCTGACCACGCGGGCCATGACCAATCTGATCATCGCGTCCAATATCCATCAAAAGTGGTATGGGCTGGAAGCCAAGCGGGACCGCTTTGACACCTGGATTGTCCCGGTGGAGGGCGGGAAGGTCAAAATCGACCTGCTGACCCTGGTCAAAAAGGGAAAAGACGGCAAGGAAGCCGTGACCCTTTTCCTCAGCTACAAGCAGATCCCCGCGGCCCTGCTGGACGCCTTCTCCCTGCCGCAGCCCGGCGCCTGATCCCCAAGCGCTGAATGCGGCGTTTTTACGGATGACTCCCCGGAAGGGGGCATCCGTTTTTGTATGCTGCGAATCCCGTTTTATGGAAAACAACAAGCTGATGAAGGGGCGCACGGACAGCATCCTCAGGAACGTGGTCCTGGGCGTTGCGGGCGGCCTGGTCGGCGGCTCCCATTTCGACGGCGGTCTTTTGCAAATGGTCCGCTGCAGCGGAAGCGGTAATCCGGGAAGTGCTTTCCTGCCCGGCCCGGGGGGCCGGGGGCGGCCTGTGAGGGCCGCTCCTTTTCCATTCCTTCGCCCGCCCCCTCTTTGGACGATGCTTTCTCTGTCCTTTCATCGGACGAACGGATCCGCAGCGTATCGGTTGTCCGTTGATCCGGAAAGTCCCCTGCCGCACCGCATCCTTCCTCCGCCTTATTGGGGGAACGGGCAAAGTCCCACCGGCAGGGCTCGCTCCCGCCTTCCTTTATTTGGCAACCCTCTTGTTTCCCCGGGAAGGGTCTGCTATAATCAAAGCATCGTACGTTCCATTCAACAGAATAAGGGGGAATCTGTATGAAAAGGATCCTTGCCATCGCGCTCGCGCTTTGCTTCTTCCTCTCCTGCCCCGCCTTCGCGGAGAACAATAACCCGGCGCTTATGCTGGCAATGGAAGGCTATGACCTGTCGAAAACCGGCTACTCCTTCGTAAGGATCTTTGGGCTGCTCGATTATGGGGTCGACCTGCCCGCAAACCAAATCAGTCAGAAGACGCTGGAGGATGGCTGGGTCGAATACGTTTTTCAGCCTTACGGCCCCTATGAACTCAATGGTCAGATCTATAAAACCGGAACGGAGGAGGAGCCCCTCATCTCCGTCAGCAGTTCCGGAAGCCATCTGCACCTCAAACCCCTTCCTGACGGCACCTATCTGACCGTAGACGAAGCGGAAAAAGCGCTCTACAAGGACGGCGTCCTGCCGGAGACGCTCACCGCAGAAACGATCACGCTGAACGGCATCAAGGCGCGGTGCATCCATCCCAAGACGGAAGGGATGGCCAGGGAAATGATGTTCCTCGTCTGCAGACTTTTGATCCTCCCCGAAAACAGCGCCACGCACGATTTCTGTATCCTGGATATTAAAATTAGCGGAAAGCCCACCCTGCAGACGCTTGCCGTATGCAATCACATTGCCAACAGTCTGCGGCCCTTCAGTGCCTCCGCCGATGTCCCCAGGTAATACAATCCTTTAAGGCTGCGTCCTCCGATACCGCCGCGCCGTCCTCCTCATCCTTTCCCACGGGACTTGACAAAAGGCCAAACGGGGGTAAACTAACCGCGAGGGAAAATCTTATCCCCTATAGGAACACTAAATGGGAAAGGAGTTTTGCGGCATGCTTGTACAACTGATCGTATCCCTGGTCCTCGGCGGCCTGAGCGGCTTTGCGGCCAACAAGCTCATGCACGGGCGCACGGACAGCATCCTCAGGAACGTGATCCTGGGCGTTGTGGGCGGCCTGGTCGGCGGCTGGCTGGGAAGCCTCCTGGGTGTCGGCGGCGGCTGGGTCACCAGCATCCTGCTTTCCATCGGCGGCGCCTGCCTGGTGGTCTGGCTCGTAAGGAAACTCGCCAAATAAAACGAACGCTTTTTCAGCACGGGACCGCGGCCTGGCCGCGGTCCTTTTCTGTCCTGCCCAAGCGGGGCCCTGTGCCTTGACAGGAAAGCTCCCTGCGGGATGGTCATGTCAAATACAACTGTACACAGCAAAAATATGCTGCGATATATGAAATAAAAGTCGGAAACAGGACAGGAAGGACGCCTTCCCGCAGGTTTACGCGAAGATGGTTGGAATAAGGATGGAGACGGGACACCCTATTGCCTTCCCCCGTTGGGGAAGGTGGCAGGCCCATAAAGGGCCTGACGGAAGAGGTCCTCATGCCCCCGGGCCGGCGCGTCTCCCCATGTCACCGGTCTCCGTCTGCTTCCCCGTCTGGGGACCTCTTTCGTCAGCTTCGCTGACACCTTCCCCCTCAGTCGCCGGGTGGCTGTCGAAACCGATATTCGACATATCCTCAGTCGCCGGGTGGCTGTCGAAATCGATATTCGACATATCCTCAGTCGCCGGGTGGCTCTTCGGGGCCGACACCCGAAATATCCCCAACGGGGGAAGGCTTTTCCCTCGTCCTACCCGCAAGGTTTTCGCGAAGTCACTCCGGGTCGCTCTCCACATTCAAAAAAAACTGCCACCCCGGCCAAAGATGCGTATCAACAGGTGCCTGGCGCTGCAAGGCGCCAGAGAAAAATAACAAACACCGTGTCCGGAGAACAGCCCGGACCGCGTAAAGAAAGAGGAACCTGTATGTACGCTTATGAAATCACAGCCCGTCTGAACGAAGAAGAGCTTTCCCTGGTCACCGGCGGCAAAGTCAACAAGAACGTCGACCCCGGCAACCTGACCCGCGGCGTCGACATCGTCATCAACGGAAAGAACTACGACGCCCTCGCCCAGAGGATTGCCGACTTTCTCTGCCCCCCGTCCCCCCGCACGCGCAAGGTCAACAACGATGTGGACATCAACGACTGCGACATCTGACCGCGCCAAGGAAAAGCGAACCGATACAGAATCAAATCGACCAAGGATGATAAAGGAGCAAACGAACATGTCTGTTACCGCAGAAATGAACCTGAACGAAATGGGGACCGTGTGCGGCGGCACCTTTACCCCCAACACCTATTCCAAAGAGATGTACCATGCGGTGGGGATCTCCACCAGCTACCACTTTATCGACAACGACGAATTCCGCTTCATGGGCCAGCCCATCTCCTATGACAAGGCCAACGAGATCGTACAGATGGCCCGCATGGTGAAGGACGTCATCAACGCGGGCTCCCGCGGCAACGACGTGGTCGGCTACAGCGAGAACGCCTTCAAGCGCGGCTTCAACAGCCAGCTGAAGCTCAAGTACGGCATCACCTGGGACGGCAGCGCCGGATACGATTTCTGACGGCGGACGAACGCGGACAAGCGCAGGACAGACGGGCCTGCGCTTGTTTTATACTGATCCTGTTTAAAAAGGCTAAATGCCTTTTTATAGCGCCGAAGGCGCGTTCAGGATCGCATGAGACGGTATGACGCGCTTTGCGCGGCATGAGCGTGCGCAGCACGCGGATTCTCAAATTGATAATATCAATTTGAGAATAGTATGACGGCAGCGCGTTCACTCCCCACGCTTCACATTGCCCATTGACCGTGGCAGCGAAAAGGCCCCCGCCCATAGGACGGAGGCCCTTTCGCTGCCGCGGCTTTTACGCACGGATGTAGAGGTACTCGTTGGCGTAGATGCGGCTCTTGTTGGTGATCTTGGGGTTCCAGCGCATAAGGTCGCTGACGGTGCAGTGATGCTGGCCCGCGATGCGGCTGAGGGTGTCGCCGGCCTTGACCTTGTAGATGATGTAGCCGGTCTTGGCCTTCAGGGGAGCGTAGCGGCTGGCGCCGCCGGCGGCCTGGTCCATTTCCTCCAGGCTCAGTTCAAGGGCTTCCATGTTTTCAAACTCAGACATTTTTGTATCCTTTCCCCGCCTGCAGCGGATCGAAATGGGGTTCCCGGCGCGTCCCTGCGTCCGCTGACCCCCACATCCCGGGGGAGCGGCAGAACGGACCGGTTATCCTTTCCGGTTTGTTGTATTATAGCACATTTTTCCCTGATCCGCCAGAAAAAGCGGCCTTTCCGGAACAGATTTTGCATTTTTCGCCCGCCCCTCCGGATCGTTATTCGCCCGAGGGAAGAATTCCGCGTCAAAAAGGCCCCGCGGACGTTTACGGCGTCGTTCTTTTGTGATAAGATCGTTTCGGGCAAAGAACGCCCCTGAAACGGAAAGATATACAGCAAACGGAGGGACATCAACATGGTTCGGATCGGTCTGATCGGCTGCGGAGGTATTTCCAAGGTGCATTCGCAGGTGATCCACGGGATGGAGGACGCGCAGCTGGCAGCCTGCGCGGATATCCTGCCGGATCGGGCACAGGCGACAGCGGACAAATACGGCTGCGCGGCTTATACCGATTACCTTAAGATGCTGGACAACGTTCATCCGGACGCGGTGCATCTGTGCACCCCCCATTACCTGCACCCCGTCATGGCGGAGGAAGCCGCCCGGCGCGGCATCGCCGTGTTCACGGAAAAGCCCCCGGCCATCGACGAGGCGGGCTGGCAGAAGATCCTGTGGGCGGCAAAGCGCGTGCCCGTGGGCGTCTGCTTCCAGAACCGGTACAACCCCAACGTGCTCAAGGCGCAGGAGATCCTTCGCCAGGGCACCTACGGCAGCCTGAAGGGCATCCGCGCCTTCGTCACCTGGCACCGCACGGCGGACTATTACACCGGCGCGGATTGGAAGGGGAACTGGGCCACGGAAGGCGGCGGCGCGCTGATCAACCAGGCTATCCACACCCTGGACCTGGTGGTGCGGTTCCTTGGCAAGGTGGACCGGGCGGAGGCCGCCATGGCCAACCACCACCTCAAGGGCGTTATCGAGGTGGAGGACACGGCGGAGATCTACATGGAAAACGGGGACGTTCCCGCGCTGCTTTTCGCCTCCACGGCCCATTGCGCGAACGCGCCGGTGATGATCGAACTGACCCTGGAACAGGCGGTGCTCCGCCTGGAGGAGGACAGCCTGGAGATCCGCCAGGACAGCGAAAGGGAGATGATCTCCTGCTCCGCGGACACGGTCCTGGGCCTTTCCTACTGGGGGGCCGGGCATACCGCCTGCATCCGCGATTTCTACCGCTGCGTAAGGGAAAACAAGCCCTTCGGCAACGATCCCGCCTCCTGTGAGGAGACGATGAAGGCCCTGTTTGCCATTTACGCCCAGGGCCGCAAAATGCTTTGATCCGGCATTAAATCCGCGGCGCTCCTCCGGGAGCGCTTTTTTGATTTTTCAAAGGAGACCTGTGGGCATACGGCCCACCTTTTGGCCGGACAAAACGGGTATATTGTTCCTGTTAAAGCCGGGACGCCCCTCGTCCCGAATACAATATCATAGGAGGCCCATATGAAAAAGCTGCTTGCGCTGCTGCTGGCGCTGTCCCTGCTGTCCTGCCTCCTCCCCGCCGCACTGGCAGAGGGGGACGTGGAATTCGCCTTTGAGGGCAAAACCTACCGTGTCCATTATGTGTCGGCCAAAATCGTGGACGGAAAGCTGAACGTCGGGGTGGCGGGGTTTGGGAATTCCTTCCCCTTCCGCAACAACCGCATCGTGGTGGTTGCCTGGTGCACCGCCCTGTTCGCGGACGGCACCCGCCTGCAGGCGGAATCGGTCAACATGCAGGGCACGGGTCTGTTCACCTACCTGTTCGGCCGGGAAGAACTGCCCACAGCGCTCTATCTGGTCCCCTACGAGGATGAAAGCCAGGAACTGCTTCTGTGGCAGGCAGAAGATGCGGTCAAAAACGACGCGGCAGAAACCCCCGCCGCGTCCCCCGTTTTATTCGCATGGAAGGGCTACGCGATGGCCCTGCCCTTTATGACGGCGGACCTGGCCGGCATGCGCCTGTCCGACTACCAGGGGTCCATGGCGCTGGTGCGCCTGGCCGCCGCGGAGGGCGCCTTCGCCTACAGTGATTTTCACCAGACCCTGTTTGTTTTGACCGATCCGGAGGGGAACAGCCACAGCTGCCGGTTCTATATGCCGGGCGCCAGCACCGTCCAGCCCTTCACCGGACTCCATCTGCCCGCTTCGGAGCAGCCTCACATCGACCTTCTGTTTGAATTGCCCGACCCCACCGCGGAGCGCCTGGCCGCCTCCACCCTGACCGTGTATGAGGAAGAAGGCGGGGAAGGACAGGTCTTCGCCCTGTCCAATATCCCCCAGACGCTGGAATAAGGACGGATTTTCAACGCGGAGCGGACGAATCAAAACCACCGGCTAAGCCGGTGGTATGCACCGTGCCTTCAAGGCATAT
>CAMJUL010000051.1 GCA_946408995.1 uncultured Clostridia bacterium
CGGTACGCACGGTGCGGTGAGAGGACGGGGGCTAATCACCCCCTCCTACTCGATTTTTTTCTCGGTTGCAAGCTGTGTAAATTTACACGATACCTTCTGGTTGCCGTGTAAATTTACACGATTCTGACGCGGAAACGTGTATCTTTATACGTTTCTCCTGATTAGCGTGAAAAAATACACGATGTGCCAGTTTGGTGATTGCTAGCATTTCATTTAAAATGCATTACTTTTGCCTGAGATGCTGTATGTACGTTCCGAGTATAGAAAAGCTGGAATAGGAACACAACTGTTGGAATATCTCGAAAAGGAGTCGGGGTGTACAAGTTCGATGGTATTCTATAACACAACACTGCATAATTATTATGCTAAACGTGGATATACAGTTGGTGAAAAATTGGAGACAGCCATGAAAAGTCTCGTCCAAGCAGAGAAAAGAACTAATGATAATGATGAGCGTTAATGAAGATTTCAGGCAATACTACTGTTGTAGCTGAAGCGCAGAATGAGGCGCGGCGACTATTAGAATATGAAATTGAATTCTAAGTGTGGAATTTTGCATTGATTATTGCATTGGAAAGCGTCGATCTATTTAGGCAGTATGATGCATGCTGCAACGGGTGAATTAAGATTTTCCACATCCGGTACAGCTGACAGCTGTTTGCGGAAGCCAATGAAATGCTTTGCGTGTTGGTTGTTAGACACTCTTTGATGTGATATACTTGCCTTGAATCAACAAATCGGAAATTACGTCAGGCCAATCACCTTCATCATAAAGAAAGAGCAGAGACTGTGAAAGCCTCTACTCATATATTAAGAATCGGAATTTGTCGATATATTCCTTCTTGAACATTCTATTGAGAGAGTGGTATTGATAATCAGACAATAAACTGACAAATCTGTATTGAAGCTGTAAAGCGAAGGAGGTTAAGTATGATCCTTTTTTTGACAGGCAACACGTTCAGAGACAGAACGGGGTGCGAAGATAAATCCGAGATGATTCCTGACAACCATTTAATAGATGAAATGCAGAAAATGTTTCCTGATCCGTGCCGTGCGCTTTACTTCAGCGACGGCCCCGACGACTTCGAGTTCAACGATTTTATCGCCAACGATACCAAAGATGGCTTTGAGTATTCGGGATTTCAGTTCGAGAGCTTTATCTGCGTGGACGATAGGAACGCTTCTCAGGCAAAAGAGCTGATTCAGGAAGCGAATTTCATCATTCTCGGCGGCGGACACACGCCGTCGCAGAATCGTTATTTCAGGGATATCGCGCTTGGTGATCTGCTGAAAGACTATGACGGTGTCATTTGGGCAATCAGCGCCGGAAGCATGAACTGTGCTGAAACCGTTTATGCCGCCCCCGAGGAGGACGGTGAGGCGGTCGATCCCGAGTATAAAAGATTCCTGACCGGGCTCGGTCTCACAAAGACAACGATCTTGCCACATTATAACTATTGGAAAGACAGAACCCTGGACGGCCTCAACCATATCAACGAGATAATATTGCCTGACAGTATGGGGAGAACTTTCTGTTACATTACAGACGGCAGCTACATACTGGTTAAAGACGGCATTGAGGAACTAAGAGGTGAGGCGTACATCGTACACAACGGTAAGATTAAACAGCTCTCTGCAAATGGTGACAGCGTTTTGCTGTGACATATATATGCTGTCATAAAGATGGCAAAACGAAGGTGATAAATTCGGATCTGCGGAGGTGTTCAGCGAATGAAAAAAGATGTTATCACGTTAGAAAAGATCACTTATAAAAATTATGTGAAAGTACTATTTGGGTTGAATGTAAACGGGAAACAAAAGGAATTCGTAGCATCCAATATGTGCTCTTTAGCGGAAGCATATGTCGCTTTGACGAACGGTTATCCTCCTTATCCTTTCGCCATATGCCGTAACGGCAAACCTGTTGGCTTTTTGATGATCGGCTGCGGAGCCTCTGAAGAAGAAAGAGAAGAAGGAGATCCGGATTTCTTTTTTGACAATTATTGCATCTGGAGACTGATGATCGATAAAAGATATCAGGGCAGAGGATACGGAAGAAAAGCAATGGAGCTGGCTTTAGAGTTCATTCGAACCTGGCCAAGCGGTAAAAAGAAGTATTGCTGGCTGAGTTATGAGCCTGAAAATGAAACAGCAAAGAAGCTGTATGCTTCATTTGGTTTTGTCGAACAGCCTCAATACTTTAAGGATAAACCCGGAGAAGAGATGCCCGCTATCCTGGAATTATAATAAAAACTAAATGAATTCCAAATGAAGCATGGGAAGGATTTATAAGGGATACTGACAAATTCCAGTTTGTCACATTGAAAGGCGCACTTACTCACCACCTGGCAAGGCGGTGAAAGTGCGTCTTTCATATATAGAATAAGACCGCGCTTCACCCTTGGCAACATGAATCTTGTAAAGAAATGAGTACAAAGGAAATAATGGAATCCATCAAATCTGTTTTCCAAGAAGCAGGCAGTGATTTAGATGAGGCAACAGTCAAATCAGCATATCAGAATGCTATTCAACTGGCCGCAATGCCCCCCATTCGCAACTGTCCGGTTCGCTCTCTTTTAGTTCATGCGTGACCCGGGCTTCATTCTGTTCCCCCCCCTTGACAGCAGCCGGCGCTGAACTTAGAATTATCCTTGAGAAGGGGAGAGCTTCGGCAAACAATAGAAACGCTTTTTTCGGCCGGCTGAAAAAAGGAACTCATCCATCAGCCGGCTTCTCCCTCCCGTCAAAAGCTTGAAATGCGACGGTATGACGGAGCTGAGCGAATGGGCCGGCCCGGACATGCGTGATTTACAGCTGATGCGCCGGAGGGATCCGGGCAGTAACCGGAGAAGGAGAAACGCTTCATGCCCATACGCTACCTGATCAGCCAGCCATACACCCTGCGGGGCTGGAAAAAGCTGCCTTGCGCGCTGCAGCACTATATCACCGGGAAAACGGAGTTTTTCCAGCGGGAGGATTATTTCCTGCTCCGGTGCTGCGACGGGCAGACGTCCATTGACCGCGGGGAACTGACGGAGGAAGAGATCAAACGGTACGACCATTGGCTGGAAAACGGCTTTATCCACGAATGCGGGCCGGAGGACCGGCTGGCCCCTTATCAGGAATACCGGTTCTATCCCGTCCGGTTTAAAAACGAGGTGCAGTGGTCCATCACCGGACGGTGCAATTACCGCTGCCGCCACTGCTTCATGTCCGCCCCCCACGCGGCCCAGGGGGAACCCACCTGGGACCAGCTGATGATCATGCTGGACGCGTTTGACCGCTGCGGCATCCGCACGGTGCAGTTCACCGGCGGCGAGCCCCTGATACGCAGGGATTTCTGGCAGCTGACGGACGCGATCCTCGCAAAGAATATTTTTATCACCGTCATCTACTCCAACGGCCTGCTGGTGACGGACGGATTCCTGGATGAAATGGAAAAACGCGGCATGCAGCCCGGCTTCCACTTCAGTTTCGACGGCGTGGGCCATCACGACTGGATGCGCGGCGTGCCCGGCGCGGAAAAGAACGTGCTGGACGCCATGCGCCGCTGCCGGGAACGGGGGTACGGTTTTTCCGCCTCCATGGCTCTTTGCCGGGAAAGCCTGGGCTCCATCCGGGAAAGCGTGGACCTGCTGGCCTCCCTGGGCTGCCGGGGATTGAAGATCGGCGCGGCCTCGCCCCAGGGGGAATGGCTGAACGAGCCGGCCCATTACCTGACCCGGAAGGAGACCTGGAACGCCTTCCTGGATTACATTCCCCAATACCTGGCCGACGGCAAGCCCATACCCATCGGTTTGGAGGGGTTCTTCAACTGCGATCCGCCTGAAATGGAGCCCCGGGCCTGGTTTGAAAAGGACGTGCCGGAGGACCGCTTCCCCAGGACGCTCATGTGCGGCCGCGTGCGCAGCGGCATGTACGTCAGCCCCCAGGGCCGGGTGCTGCCCTGCATGAGCATGGTGGGCGGCCCCATCGAGCAGCGGTTTCCCAGCATGCTGGAAACGCCGCTGGAAAAGATCCTGGACGATTCCCTGTACATGGACATCATCAACGCCCGGGTCAGCGATTTCATGGCCCACAATCCCGCATGCGCTGAGTGCGAACACCGCTGCGCCTGCTGCGGCGGGTGCCGGGCCATCGCCGTGCGGGACGGCTCTGTCGATCACCTCAAGCCCGACCCTGTCGCCTGCGCCTATTTCAGGGACGGTTGGAAAGCGAAAAAGGACGCCCTGCTGGAAAGCCTGGGCGTAACCGAATAAAGGAGGAAAAACCATGGAGATCACAAAGGAACTGAGGGAAAAGCTGCTGAACGCGAACAGCCCGGAAGAAGTGAAGGCTCTGCTGGGCGGTGAGGCCACGGAGGAAGAAGCGGCCCGGGCATGGCATGAGATCCAAAAGAGCCGTGGACCCGGAGACCTTGAAAAAGTGGACGACGACGAAATGGAAGCCGTAGCCGGGGGCGCATGGTGCGCTTTCCTGGGAAAATACGAACAAGCCAAGGACGGAAGGGACGTCGGATGTGTTTTCGTTGATTATTCCGACTGGAATGAAGCCAACGGAAAAATCTGTCCAAAGGGCAACGCAACGGACGGCTGGAATCACAAATGGGAAAAAGTAAATCAATACAGGAACAGTCAAGGTCTGGGTATGGCCACGCTTCAGTGCACAAAATGCGGCAAACGAAAGAAAATTACACACGACTACTCTGATCCTATGTTTGGCACTCCTATGTAAGCATTAGTAAGAGAATTCAGGAAGCAATGGCACATAAAAGTCAAATTGTCTCTGCGGTAGCACTCGTTTCAAAGACGCCTTCATTGATATAATCATCATTGCAACGAGGAAGGATTCGATCAAATGTCGATTTTACCCTCGTTCGGCCTATTGGGTAAGATAAGGTTTCATTCAAGAATGGAATAATTTGGAATGTGACCACCTCTCCGGATTGATGCAACCCCTTGCAACCCCCTTCAGGGGAAATGCAACCGGTTGCATCGACAAGACTCGAACCGGGTTGCATTGGTATCAAAATAAGAGTCCTTAGCCACCTAAGGACGCTGATATTGATACGATACCAGCGTCCTTTCTTTTGCTCGAAAATGCCCAGAAATAAAGGGTTTCCGGCCATCATGTTCTTCCGGAAGGAAGACCCGATGGCCGGTTTTTTGTTTTTTTCTCGGCTGCAAGCCGTGTAAATTTACACGATACCTTCTGGTTGCCGTGTAAATTTACACGATTCTGACGCGGAAACGTGTATCTTTACACGTTTCTCCTGATTAGCGTGTAAAAATACACGATGTGCCAGTTTGGTGATTGCTAGCATTTCATTTGAAATGCATGCTGTTATTTGCTTGTTGGAATTGCGATTTTGATGGCTAATTGACCACCCAGAGCTTTGGCGATTCTCTCCAGCGTGGACACAGATGGATTTGCGACACCACGTTCAATCTTGGAAATGTCAGACTGGTCAATTCCGGTTGCAGCTGCCAGCTGCTTTTGCGACATGCCGCTCAGCGCACGCGCAGAAGAGACGGCAGATGCCGCTGCCTGGTTCGCAGCAGGCTGCTCTTCACGTACTGTTACGCCATCCTCATAGATGGTTTCCGTTTCAATGTCCAGATCGTCATTCCACATGATGCCATAGGCGCCCATGAGCTTACCAGAGAGAAAAAGCTCACGATCCTCCAGCGCTCGCAACTGAGGATACTTGCCAAAGAGTGATGCCATGTCATAACGCTTTACCTTACCATCCTGGAAGACGACCTCCATAGCGGTTCCTTCCAGGAATCTCATATCTGTTGCCTTGTGGAACATGTCGTTCACCTCCTTGATGAATGCTCCGTGCTTATAGCTTAAGCGAGAGGAGGCAGTTTGATGTACTGCTCGGTTTCCCACATTTGGTTCAGTTCCTTTTGATACTTCAGAACAAACTCTTTTACCAGGGCCTTAGCCTTTGGTGGGAATTCTCCTTCCATGATTTCACCCGTTTCGATCAGGAACGGGGCATCAAAATCCTGCGTAATTGCATGAATGTGCGGTGAATTATGCTCTTTATTCCGCAGGTACATGACGATGATGATTCCGTAAAAATGACTGATTGTCGGCTTGCTTACACCTCCGCTTTTGTTTGCAATCCCATGATAGGGGATAAATCCCCTAATTGTCAACCTTAAAATCTCAAAGGAGGAGCCATGAACACAAACCTTAACATGCAGACCATGCCCATTGACCGGCTGAAGCCTGCGAAATACAACCCAAGGAAAGACCTGAAGCCAGGCGATACCGCGTATGAGAAGATCAAGCGCAGCCTGCACGACTTCGGGTATGTCGATGTGGAAGTAAAGACTCCGCTAACAACGATCAATGTAAAGCATGGTAAGGACATCCAGACGCTTCCACCCAAGCCGTTTTCTTCAACAGACAGAATGGTAAAGCATCTTAGAGAGCTTGCAGGATCGTTAAAGGATCATGAGAAGGCTGTCTTTCTGCAGGTTTTCCAGTATCGCATCACAGAGAGGAAGGCACGACTGAGGTCTACACACTATGAAGAGGTTTCACAAACCTTCAAAGAAGCGTCAGAAGCGGGCGTTGAGTTCTGGGAGATCCAGATGAATTTCAGGCCGGAAGGCGTAACTCTTTACAGTGTGACCAGAAGCACAGACTTATAATTCGGGTTTCCGAGACATATAACAATCCTGCGTCGCATTAACGCGGCGCTTTCTTTTTACCCTTTTGGAGGTGATACCCCATGAACTGCGTCTATCCCGCCGACTGCACCGACTTCTCCACCAACGGCAATGGCACCCTGGCTCCGCTGTCGGCGGAGGTCATGGAAACGCTGAACGGCGAATACGAACTGACGCTGGTGCATCCCATCGATGAAGCCGGGAAATGGCAGCGGCTGGCGGAAGGATGCATGGAGAACCAAAGCTATACTTCTGCCGGAATGACGATTCTTCCTGGATAAAGCTGTGCCAGCAAGTTCTGTTTGTTAACCCGCAGGAAAGCAGATAGCCAAGCATCGTATGCGAGTGCGGGTTTTTCAT
The DNA here is from genome assembly GCA_946408995.1 of uncultured Clostridia bacterium. Taxonomy (GTDB): domain Bacteria; phylum Bacillota; class Clostridia; order Christensenellales; family Aristaeellaceae; genus RUG756. The sequence continues at coordinate 7,047 of CAMJUL010000051.1, forward strand.
GTGACAGAAAAAAGGCGGCAACGCGCCGCTGCATAAAAGCATCACGGCCAGGGCATCCTATTGATCTGACCGTGATTGTGATGTCGCCGCTGAAAAAAACGCAACGCATCCGCTCTCCGAATAAGCACCCGGGAGGCCAGGAGGTTCCATGCCTGTTCATCCTCCCTGGGAGACGAAATGAAAATCGTGAATGGGGACGGAAGAACATGGAACTGGGCGGGTCTTCATGCGGGACAGGACGGGCGGCCAGGACCGCTTTGCCAGGTGCGTCCACTCAACGCGGCTGGTGTTGTCCGGGGGAAGGCGGGCCAAAGCTGTCCTGGTGCGCCGGGGTTGGGCGCGGCGTACCGGGCCCGGGGGGGGAAAAAGAGGTCTGAATGGATACGCTTAGTGATGGCGGTACCCTCCTGACAAAATCGTACGGCTCCTTGCCCGGCCGGCGGAGAGAGATCGGTATTTTCACAGGAGGAGGAACAGGACGGCGAAAGGTGACAGAAAATGGATTTGCTTTACAAACGTCCAAATATGGAGTATGATGAGGGTACAAAAAACTCTTTGTGGAGGGAACCCATATGAAGAAACTGTTTGCCTTGGCGATTGCCCTGATGATGGCGCTCTGCTGCGTTGGCGTCCTGGCCGAAGACCAGGTGGGCGTCTACACCATCTACAACAAGACCGGCGAAACCGTGACCGAGCTGACCATCACCGACAACGTCAGCGGTGAGGTGAGCGAGAACTTCGCGGGCGAGGGCCTGGCGGCCGACGCCAAAATCGAAGTGACGATGACCCTGCCCGAGGGCGAGGACGGACACCATCGCTACACCCTGACCTTCAAGACCGAAGGCGGGTACGAGGGCGTGTTCGCGACGCTGAGCAACGAAGTGGCCCCCATCACGCTGCTGGCCGCGGACGCCATGACCGGCGCGACCCAGATCAACTTCTTCGTGCCTTCTCAGGTGGGCGTCTACACCATCTACAACAAGACCGGCGAAACCGTGACCGAGCTGACCATCACCGACAACGTCAGCGGTGAGGTGAGCGAGAACTTCGCGGGCGAGGGCCTGGCCGCGGACGCGGTGGTGGAAGCCACCATGAAGCTTTCCGTGGAAGAAGACGGACATCACCGTTACACCCTGGCCTTCAAGACCGAGGGCGGATATGAGGGCGTGTTCGCGACCCTGAGCAACGAGGTTGCCCCCATCACGCTGCTGTCTGCCGACGCCATGACCGGCGCGACCCAGATCAACTTCTTCGTGCCCAAGCAGGTGGGCATTTACACCGTTTACAACAAGACCGGTGAAAAAGTGACCGAGCTGACCATCACCGACAACGTGACCGGTGAAGTGAGCGAGAACTTTGCGGGCGAAGGCCTGGATGCGGATGCTGTGATCGAGGTCAAGATGGAGCTGCCCGCGGACCAGGATGCCCATCACCGCTACACCCTGACCTTCAAGACCGAGGGCGGGTATGAAGGCGTGTTCGCGACGCTGAGCAACGAAGTGGCCCCCATCACGCTGCTGGCCGCCGACGCCATGACCGGCGCGACCCCCATCACCTTCTTTGCGCCCCAGGAATAATCCGTTAAAAGGACATACAGGCATATAAAGAGACATCGGCAGGGTCGGGAAACCGGCCCTGCTTTTTTACGTGTCACGGGGGCAAAACCTTGAATTGAAGGCAGGGGAAAGCTATGGTATAATGACATAAACAGGCATAAGAGCCCTGCGGCGACGGGCTGAAAAAGGAGGATGGAGCCATGGGAAAAGGGAGGGGCAGGACCGTGGTGCTGCTAATGATCCTGGCGGCGCTGTTCTTTTCCGCGGCCCGGGCGGATGTGATCTCCCTTCCGGTGGATCTGACAGGCGGGCTGCCGCCCAAAGAGGAAGGTTTTCTGTCCGCAACGGAGTACCGGGACGAATCCATCCATGTCCGGGTAGAGGAGACCAGTGTCGGCGTCTGCAAGTGTTATATCGCCTATGTCCGCATTGAGGATCCGTCCCAGTTGAGGACCCTTCCGGCCAAATCCTTTGACCGGGACCGGGTCGCTCCGGTGCTTTCCATGATTCGCAGGGCAAACGCCGTTATGACCATCAGCGGGGACTATTTCAGCTTTCAGAAGCACAAGGGCAGCTATCTGGTGAGGCAGGGGGTACTGTACCTTTCCAGGCCGGCCGATACCCGGGACGTGCTGATCATTGACCGCAAGGGGGATTTTTACATCGAAAAGGCGCCGGCGAAGGGAAAGCCGGTCCCGGTGGAGAACATCGAGCGGCATCCGGGCATTGTGAATACCTTCAACTTTGGTCCGGGGCTGGTGGTGGACGGCGTCAAATGGGACAATCCCTACAATCCCGGCTACTGCTCCGCCAGCAAAAAAACCCGCCGGGTGGCCCTGTGTCAGGTGGAAAGGGGAAAGCTGGAATATGTCTGCGTCTGCTGTGACGGGGTGGAGACGTATGGGGGCGGCCTGACGCTGGAGGAATTTGCCGATTTTGTCTTCAGCCTGGGCGTTGAGAACGCGTATAACCTGGACGGGGGCAATTCGGCCGCCTTTTTCCTGGGAGAGAAGCAGTTCAACCACGTGTACGGGGGGACGCGGGAACTGAGCGACATCATCTATTTCGCCAGTGCGGCGTCGGACTGAGCCCGGGCCCGAAGCGGAAAGGCGGTGGAGAAATGGAGTATACGGCGTATTTCCTGTGCGTGGCCCTGAGCGCGCTGTGCGGCTGCGGGACTGCCGCCGGGCGGCTTGTCAGGCAGGGGGTCCCGCTGAAGCGGGCCTGGCTTTTGCTGTTCGCGCTGCCCTTGGGCTTGATAGGGGCCCGGGGGTACTATGTGCTGATGCAGGAGATCCTTGGAGGCCTCGGATGGAATGGCCGGCTGCTTTCGGACAGGCCTTATGAATACGCCGCCTGCGGGGCCGTGCTGGGGTTCCTTTTCTTTGGAATGGCAAGCCCCTCCCTCTTTGGCCTTGGGAAGGGAGCCTTGCTTGACGGACTGGCCCCGGGAGCCCTGGCCGCCCTGTCCCTTTCGCGCCTTTCGGAATATTTGGCGGATTTCGGCTGGGGTTCCCTGATCCTGGAGGAACAATGGCAGTTTTACCCGGTGGCAGTCCTGGACGGGTTCGGGGACTGGTACTGGGCGGTCCATGTGATGGAGGCCGTTTTCGCCCTTGCCGTGTTCATCGCTGTCCTTAAGCGGAAGACCCCGCTGCCCGGCAGCGTTTTTGCCCTGTCCCTGACGTGGTTTTCCCTGAGCCAGATCCTGTGCGAAAGCCTGCGGGCAGAGACACTCCGATGGGGCTTTGTGCGGGTGCAGCAGGTGCAGTGCGCCCTGTTCGGGGCGGCGGTGCTCCTCTGGGCGGAAAGGAAAAATCACGAGGCGGCCGGAACATGCGCCGCGCGGTTTGCGGGATACCTGCTGGGGGTCGGCGCCCTTGTGGGGATCGAGTTTATTCTGGACAGGCTGGACTGGCCCAAGGCGGCGGACTACGGTCTCATGGCGGCGGTGCTCGCGGCCATGGGCGCCCTGGTGCGTGACGCGGTACTGTGCGCGGAGCGCAAAGCGCTTCCGGCAGTCCGGGCCTTGTGAGAGGAAAAAACATGGACGAGCGGGACGCGTTACAGGCATATATCCGGGCAGTGCTGCCCGAGCGGGAAAAATACCTGACCCAAAGGGCCGCCAAGCAGTTCAGGGGGCCGGAGGGCTTTTCTCCCGAGGAGGATCCCAAGACCCTTCAGGCCTTCAGGAACACCCTGTATCATCTTCAGCGGGCCGACAAGGTCTACCAGAAGCTGCGGCAGGGGGAACTGATACAGGATTTTCACCGGGAGGAATTTGACCTGCTCAAGGAGCTGATCCTGAGGGAGATCCGGGACGGACACGAGGTGGACCTGCCTTTTCTCAGGTCGGTGCAGCGTGCGCGCGTTTCCCTGAAGGCAGCCCGCGGGGCGGTCGCCCTTGCCGGGAGGAAAGAGGCGGCCCGGTTTCTGGACGGCCGCATGGGGGACCTTGTGAGGGACGCGGAAAGAAAAACGGACCGGTATCTGCGCAAAAAGAACCTGACCGCGCTGGTGCCCAGGGACCGCCGGGGGGAAAAGATCCTTCCCTGTCTGATGAAAGGGCCCTTCCGTGCGGGGATCCCGTCCGAAATGCTGGAGGCTGCTTACGAGCCCGGGACGCTTTACGGGACGCTGAAGGGGGAGGTGTACGGAGCCTTCCCGGGGCTGAGGCATTGCGGGAACATCTGCATGAAAGACGGGAGGACCGTCGAGGCGACCGTGGCGGAGGACATCAAAGGCGCGGCGGGGGAGATCCTGTCCGAGATCCGAAGACGGTTTCCCTCGGGCCGGATCCGGCACCTTTTGAGCGTGAATCCATCGGTGCGGGAGATGCAGAAGCAGGCGGACCACGTGCTCGCGGGGCAAAGGCAGGTCCACAGCGCCCTGCTGAACGCGGTGCCGGAGCATTACCGGGACCTGTACCCGCTGGCCCGGGCCATGAAAAGGAAGTTTATCCTGCACCTGGGCCCGACCAATTCCGGGAAAACCTACGAAGCCACCGGCAGACTGCGGGGAGCGTCGCGGGGCATCTATCTGGGCCCCCTCAGGCTGCTGGCGGCGGAACAGTTTGAAACGATGAACCTCAATGACGTGCCCTGTACCCTTTTGACGGGGGAGGAGCAGATCCGCGTCCCCGGAAGCCGGGTTCAGGCTTCCACCGTGGAGATGGCGGACCTGAAAACGCACTATGACGTGGCGGTCATTGACGAATGCCAGATGATCGCCGACAGGGACAGGGGCGGCGCCTGGACAGCGGCCATCCTGGGGCTGTGCGCGGAGGAGATCCATCTGTGCGCCTCCCCGGACGCCCAGGCCCTTTTGGAGGAAATGATCCGGGACTGCGGGGATGAGTTCAGCGTCGTCCGCCATGAACGGAAGACCCCTCTGACCGTGGAAAACGGCGGGTTCCGTTTTCCGGAGTCTGTGCGTCCCGGGGATGCGCTGATCGTGTTTTCCAAGGCGCGGGTGCACGCGGTGGCGGCCGAACTGAAGCGGGAGGGCTACCGGGTGTCCCTGATCTACGGCGCCCTGCCGCCGGACGTGCGGCGGGACCAGGCGGACCGGTTTCTGAAGGGGGACAATGACGTGGTAGTGTCCACGGACGCCATCGCCATGGGCATGAACCTGCCCATCGAGCGGGTGGTCTTCCTGGAACCGGAAAAATACGACGGGGACATCGTCCGTCCGCTGACGGACGCGGAGATCAAGCAGATCGCGGGCCGGGCAGGAAGGTACGGACAGTATGACATCGGATACGTCAACGCCTTTGGCTTCCGCGGAACGGTGGCCAGGGCCCTGAACCGTCCGCTTCCACCCCTGACGGAAGCCATGATCCGGTTTCCGGAATCGCTTCTTGGCATCCCGCTACCCCTGAGCCGGATCATCGAGCAGTGGCAGGCCATGAAGGACAAGGGGTTCTTTTCCAAGGCCTCCACGGACCGCATGGTGCGTCTGACGGCCATGATGGAAAACAGCAGGACCGACAAGACCCTGCTTTACCGGTTTGTGTGCATCCCCTTTGACGAAACGGAAACCGACCTCCTGAACCGCTGGCGGGCGCTGTATCACGCCGAATGCGCCCATAGCCCCGTAAATGTCCTGGAGCAGCTGCCGGGAATGATCGACCCGGAAGGATGCACCACGCCCATGCTGGACGCGTTGGAGGCGGATTACCGCCGGTGCGACCTGTATTACAACTATGCCAGGCTGTTTTTGGAGGATCCGGAAAGGATCCTGGAGGAGATCCAGCGCAGAAAAGACCTGATTTCCCAGGGAATCATCCATATCCTGTCCACGCAGAAGCTGAGACAGAAGACCTGCCCGGGATGCGGACATCCCCTGCCCTGGAATTGGCCCTACCGGCAGTGCGAGGCCTGCCACAGGAGACGCGCGGGACGGCGCGGGGGAAATGATGCGGAGGAGACAGTGCTGTATACGGAGGAATAACAGGCCCTGAAAGCGCCCCTCACCGGAAGACGGCCGGCCTTTCGGAACGGTTTTCATACGATGCGCCCGTCCTTGCGGGCGCATTCGTCTTTGGTCCGTGCCGTCTGTCGGGGAAGAATGAAAAACCGTGAAAAACCCTTGCCGGGGCGAAGGACTGACCGTTGACAGGGCGGAAAGATGAAGGTATAATATGGACAGCAATGAACCGGATAAGACCGGTCACAGGATGAATAGGATGAAAGGAAGTGCTTATCCCATGAAAAAGATGCTGTCTGTGCTGCTGGCTGCCGGCATGCTGGTGAGCTGTGCCTCGTTTGCATCCGCCGATGCCGCGGATTTTGACCCGGAGCTTGTCGCCGCCGCCAAGGAGGAGGGCCAGCTGGTGGTTTATGGCTCCTGCGAGGAAGAATACCTGGCTGCCGCCTGTGAAAATTTTGAAAAGCTGTTCGGCCTGAAGGTCCAGTATCAGCGCCTCTCCACAGGTGAAGTCCAGGCCAAGATCGAAGAGGAACAGGGCAATCCTTCTGCGGACGTCTGGTTCGGCGGCACCACCGATCCCTACAATGTCTGCGCGGCGGAGGGCCTTCTGGAAGCTTATGAAGCGAAAAACGCTTCCCATCTGCTTTCCGATATGTACAGGGACGCGAACGGACAGTGGTACGGCATTTACAAGGGCATCCTGGGCTTCATGGTCAACACCGAGGAACTGGAGCGCAAGGGACTTGAGACGCCCCAGGACTGGCCGGACCTTCTCAAGGAAGAATACAAGGGCCTGATCTGGCTTTCCAACTACAGCACTGCCGGCACGGCCAAGCTGGTCATCAATACGATGATCCAAAAATACGGACATGATGAGGGCATTCAGTTTCTGAAGGACCTGGACGCCAACGTCGAGGTGTACACCAAGTCCGGTTCCGGCCCCTCCAAGAACGTGGGTACCGGGGAATGCGTGATCGGCATCGGCTTCCTGCATGACGGGATCACCCAGATCGTGGACAACGGCTATGACAACATCGGCCTGGTGGTCCCCTCCAGCGGCACTTCCTTTGAAATCGGCGCAACGGCCATTTTCAAGGGCGCCGCGCATCCCAATGCCGCAAAGCTTTGGGTGGAATACGCCCTGAGCCCGGATTGCGTTGAGCTGGCGGATCAGTATGGCTCTTACCAGTTCCTGGTCATCGACAACGCCGAGCAGCCCAAACAGGCGGAGGAATTTGGCCTGGATCCCGAGAACGTCATGGATTACGATTTCGAGGACGCCAAGAACAACATCACCACCTATATCAGCGAAGTGATGGAAGCCCTGGGCGGCGGAGACGACCGTTTCCAGACGAAATAAGCCAGGACCGTATTCTTCCCGGCGGCCCGGAGGGACATGCGCAACGGTGCGTCTGTCCGGCGGACTGAAGCGGAACGCGCTCCGTCCGGGAGCAGGGAAGCGTTGGGGGGAAGGAGGCCCAAACCGCCTTCCCCCTTTTGGCACTCTTTTTTCGGGCTGCCGCCCGATTAAAGGAAAGGAGAGACGATATGTCTGTACGTCAGGGGAAAACCCTGGACCGGAAGAAGCTGCTGGGCGACCCGGTGCTGGTGACCACCATTGTCCTGCTGATCGCTTTTCTGACGGTTTTCATCGTGTATCCGCTGGCCATTCTGCTGGTGGATGCCTTTTATTCCCAGGAAACCGGGGCCACCCTCCAATTCTTCAAAGCCTCGTTTGAATCCGTCACCTTCCGGCGGGCCATCGGCAACACCCTGAAGGTCGGGGCACTGGTGGGGCTGATGTCCACCTGCATCGGGCTGCTGTTTGCGTATGTGGAAGTGTACGTCAAGGTCCGCACCCGCTTTATGGCCGGCCTGTTCAAGGTGGTCTCCATGCTGCCGGTCGTTTCGCCGCCCTTTGTTTTGTCCCTGTCCATGATCATGCTCTTTGGAAAGGCGGGGATCGTCACAAGGCACCTGCTTGGCATCTACGACAACAGCGTATACGGCTTCTGGGGCATCGTCGTTGTGCAGACCATGACCTTCTTCCCGGTCTGCTATATGATGTTCAGGGGCCTTCTGAAGAACATCGACCCCTCCATGGAGGAGGCCAGCAGGGATATGGGCGCCTCACGGATGAAGGTCTTTACCTCCGTGACGTTCCCGCTGCTGCTGCCGGGCCTTGGGAACGCCTTCCTTGTGACCTTTATCGAATCCATTGCAGATTTCGCGAACCCCATGATCATCGGCGGAAGCTATGACACCCTGGCCACCACCATTTACCTGCAGATCACCGGGGCCTATGACAAGAACGGCGCCTGCGCCATGGCGGTCGTGCTTCTGATGATCACGATGGCCATGTTCGTCGTCCAGAAGTATTACCTGGAAAGCAAGACCGCGGCCACCCTGACGGGCAAGGCCTCCCGGGTCCGGATGCTGATCGAGGACAGGAGCGTGGCGGTCCCCCTGACGGTCCTCTGCTCGCTGATCGCGCTGTTTGTGATCGTCATGTATGCCTGCGTGCCTTTCGGCGCACTGTTCAAGACCTGGGGCAGGGACTTCACCCTGACCACCAAATGGTTCGAGCAGGTCTTCACCCGCTACAAGGGCTTCAAAGCCTTCTGGGATTCCTTCCGGCTGTCCCTGATCGCGGCCCCCATCACCGCTCTATTGAGCATGATCATCTCCTACCTGGTGGTCAAACGGAAATTCAAGGGCAAGGGGTATATCGAACTGGTGTCCATGCTGGCCATGGCTGTGCCGGGCACGGTCCTGGGCATCGGGTACATCCGCGGATTTGCGGGCGGCATTTTCCGGACGGGGCTCCTTCAGGGCATTTACGGCACCGGTGTGATCCTTGTGATCGTCTTCATCGTCCGCTCCCTGCCCACCGGGACCCGCAGCGGGATCTCGGCCCTGAGGCAGATCGACAAATCCATTGAGGAGTCCGCCTATGACATGGGCGCGGGAAGCCTGAAGGTGTTCACCTCCGTGACCCTTCCGCTGATCAAGGATTCCTTCCTTTCCGGTCTGGTGACGGCGTTTGTAAGGTCCATCACCGCCATCTCCGCCATCATCCTTCTGGTGACGCCCAGCTATCTATTGATCACGGTGCAGATCAACGAATTCGCGGAGAAGGGCTCCTACGGTCTTGCCTGCGCGTTTGCCACCATTCTGATCGTGATCACCTACGGCGCCGTGCTGCTGATGAACCTGTTTATCAAATTCTTCGGCACGAGCCGATCCCAGAGGCATGCGGACAAAGAAGAAAAAATGAGGATTCGTGAAGCCGGCAAGGCTGCCGGGGAATCCTGAAGGAGGCCAAAGAATGAGCGTTAAGCAGCCAAAAGGCGTTCGCCTGGAGCATGTTTCCAAAATATATCAGGACCCCAAAACCAAGAAGGACTTTTTCGCGGTCAAGGACTGCAACCTGGAGATCGAACCGGGCTCCTTCATCACCCTTCTTGGCCCCTCCGGCTGCGGCAAGACCACCACGCTCCGCATGGTCGCCGGCTTTGAAAGCCCGGACGAGGGGGAGATCTACCTGGGCGGGGAGGCCATCAACGCCCTGACGCCCAATAAACGGGATACGGCCATGGTGTTCCAGAGCTACGCGCTTTTCCCGCACTACAATGTATTTGACAACGTTGCTTATGGCCTGAAGCTGCGCAAGGTGCCCAAAGCCGAGATCGAAAAACGGGTCAGGGACATTCTGGCCCTGGTGGAGCTGAGCGGGATGGAGCAGCGGATGACCAACCAGCTCTCCGGCGGACAGCAGCAGCGGGTCGCTCTGGCACGGGCCCTGGTGGTGGAGCCGGGCGTCCTCCTGTTTGACGAACCGCTGAGCAACCTGGACGCCAAGCTGAGGGTCCAGATGCGCACGGAGATCCGGCGCATCCAGCAGCAGCTTGGCATCACGGCCATTTACGTTACCCACGACCAGAGTGAGGCCATGTCCATCTCCGACAAGATCATTCTGATGCGCAAAGGCATCATCGAGCAGATGGGGACCCCCCACGAGATCTACTATCATCCCGTCAATGAGTTTGTCGCCGATTTTATCGGGGAATGCAATTTCCTGCCCTGTAAGGTCCAGGGAAAGGAAAACGGCGTGATCCATGTGGACGTTGACGGCGCAAAAGCGGCGGTGGAAAGCGACTTTGACGTACAAAAGGGGGAAAAGTGCAAGATTGTTCTGCGCCCGGAAGCGATCGCCATCTCGGAAAAAGGAATGATTCCCTGCCGGGTGGTGCTGTCCTGCTTTATGGGCAGCTATCAGAATTACCATGTCATGGTGGGAGATACCCTGGTCAAAATCGCGGACAACTGCCCGGTGAACAAACGGGTCTTCTCCGTGGGCGAAAACGCGTATATTTCCTTTGAGAAGGAGTGCGCGCACCTGCTCAGGCAGACGGACTGATCCCGCGCAAGCTTGGCGGCCCCGTTCCTGGAGGACGGGGCCTTTTTTTGACGTCCCGGGAGCCTGTCCGCCATTTGGAGCCCTTGCCCGGGAAGAAAAAGCAGGGTATACTGGAAACAGTAACGACAGGAGGACCGTCCATGCCAAAGGAACGTTTGATTGCGGCGCTGGCCGCGCATGTGGACGCGGGGAAGACCACCCTTTCGGAAGCCATGCTGTTTCTGTCCGGCACGGTCCGGAAGGCAGGGCGGGTTGACCACGGCGATACCTTTCTGGATACCGAGCCCCTGGAGAAGGAAAGGGGAATCACGATCTTTTCCAAGCAGGCGGAATTGACCTGGAACAGGCGACCCCTGACGCTGGTGGACACCCCCGGACACGCCGATTTTTCCGGTGAGACGGAGCGCGCGCTGAGGATCTGCGACGCGGCCGTGCTGGTCATCAGCGCTGCGGAGGGGGTCCAAAGCCATACGCTGACCCTGTGGAAGCTGATGGAAACGGCGGGACTGCCGGTCTTCCTGTTTGTGAACAAATGCGACCGGACAGACGTGGACCGGGAAGGACTTCTGGAAGGGATCCGGTCGGAACTGAGCCCGGGGGCGGTGGCGATGGATGCCCCGGACGCCATGGAGCAGGCGGCCATGTGCGATGAAACGGCCCTGGACGTCTATCTGCGGGAGGGATCGATCCCTCAGGTCCGTCTGAACCGGATGATCCGTGAGCGAAAGCTGTTCCCGGTCTTCTTTGGCTCGGCGCTGCGGATGCAGGGGGTGGATGCCCTGCTGGACGCGCTGGCCGCCTTTGACGCGGGGAATGCCTGGCCGGAGGAATTCGGCGCCAGGGTATATAAGATCGCCCGTGACCCCTCTGGGGCAAGGCTGACCTTCCTGAAGGTGACCGGCGGGGAGCTTCGGGTACGGGACCAGCTGACCAACGGGGAGAAAAGCGAAAAGGCGGCGGAGCTTCGTTTTTACTCCGGTGCGCGGTACCAGTCCCAGGAAAGCTGTCCCGCGGGGGAGATCTGCGCCGTACTGGGGCTGAGCTGGACGGAGAGTGGCATGGGGATCGGCCGGGAGGAAGCCGGAGGGAAGGAACCGCCCCTGCTGGAGCCGGTGTTTTCCTGCCGTCTGATCCCCGGGGAGGGGCAGGACATGCACCGGGTGCTCAGCTGCCTGAGACTCCTGGAGGAGGAGGAACCCCTCTTGGGGGTGACCTATCAGGAAAGGACCCGGCAGATCCAGGTGCAGTCCATGGGTAACGTCCAGCTGGAGGTGCTGCGCAGGCTGATGCAGGACCGGTTCGGCATTCCCGTGGCCTTTGGGGAGAGCGCGGTACTCTATCGGGAAACCATCGCGGAGGAGGTGGAAGGGGTCGGTCATTATGAGCCCCTGCGGCACTACGCGGAGGTGCATGTGCTGCTCAGGCCTCTTCCGAGGGGATCCGGATTGCGTTTCTCGTCGGAAGTGCCCCTGGACGACCTGGCGGTCAACTGGCAGAGGCTGATCCTGACGCACATGCGGGAACGGGTCCATCCCGGGGTGCTGACAGGGTCCCCGATCACGGATATGCAGCTGGTGCTGTGCGCCGGAAGGGCCCACCTGAAGCATACGGAGGGCGGCGATTTCCGCCAGGCGACCTACCGGGCCATCCGGCATGGACTGATGAAGGCAAAAAGCGTCCTGTTGGAACCCTGGGTGGAAATGCGCCTGGAGGTTCCGAGGGAGACCCTCGGCCGGGCCATGGGAGACGCGCAGGCCATGGGCGGGCAGTTCCTGGATCCGGAGGAGACCGGAGACGGCCTTGCGGCCCTGAACGTGGAGCTTCCCGCCCGACAGGCGGCGGACTATCCCCGCCAGGTGCAGATCTATACCCGGGGGAAAGGACGCTGCGCGCTCCTTCCGGCCGGATACCGGCCCTGCGCCAAGGCGGAGGAGGTGATCCGGGAGAAAGGCTATGACCCGGAAAGGGATGTGGAAAACCCGGCGGATTCCGTCTTCTGCGCGAACGGCGCCGGGTTCGTGGTCCCCTGGAGGGATACGGAAAAGTACATGCATCTTCCGCTGCGGGAGAGCGTGAGGGAAGTCCCACCGGAGGAGACGGTCCGCCGTCCAAGGCCGGTCGCCTATCATGGGACGGAGGAAGAGGACCGGGAACTTCGGGCCATTTTTGAAAGGACCTACGGTCCCTCAAAGGCAAGGGACCTGCTCAGGCCCGCGGCCTCCTTGCCCCGTCCGCAGCCCGCGGTGACGGATACGACCGTGATCGGGAAGGAATACCTGCTTGTGGACGGGTACAATATCCTGTTCGCATGGGATGAGCTGAAGGAAAAAGCCCGGGAATCCATTGACTTTGCCCGGCAGGAACTGATGGACGTGCTTTGCAATTACCGGGGCGTGAAGAACTGCGAGGTCATCCTGGTGTTTGACGCCTACAAGGTGCAAAACAGCCCCGGCAGCGTGGAAAAATACAAAAACATCTTTGTGGTCTACACCCGCCAGGCGCAGACCGCGGACAGCTATATAGAGAAAGTGACGTTTGAAAACAAAGGGGCCGTGCGGATCCGCGTGGCAACCTCCGACGGGCCGGAGCAGGCCATTATCCTGGGGAACCAGGCCCTCAGGGTCTCGGCACGGGAATTCCACAAGGAGGTGATGGGCGTGATGGGGGACATCGCGGCCTTTCTGGAAAAAAACAACACGCGTTTGCCGGACAGGGCCCTGGAGAAGGTCTACAAGGAGGCCTGGATCAGGAAAAAGCAGGAGGAACAGCGCCGCCCGGGCGGCAAGCCCTGAGGGAGGACTGCGCGAAGGGGGAAGATCCATTCCGGCGGGTTTTTTCGGAAGGGAGGCTTGCTTTCTCCTTTCGCATCTCCTATAATGGGAGCAGACTTCAAAGGAGAACCGAAAAAAATGAAGATTTTGTATGTTTCAAGCGAATGCGCGCCTTTCAGCAAATCCGGCGGCCTTGCGGATGTGGCGTTTTCCCTGCCCATTGCCCTGAACAAGGCCGGAGATGAATGTGCGGTCATCACCCCCCTGTACCGCTGTGTGCGGGACCGGTTCATGTCTTCCCTGGAATACGTGACCGAGAAACTGATCCGGCTTGGCAACAAGGTCACCTCCTTTTCCCTCTACCGTGGGGAGAACAAAGGGGTCAGGACCTGGTTTCTGGACTGTCCGGAGTTTTACGACCGTCCGCGGCTCTACGGATACGGGGACGATGCGGTCCGGTTCGCCTTCTTCTCCCACGCGGTCCTGGATTTTCTTGCGGATCTGGAGTTCATGCCCCAGATCATCCACTGCAACGACTGGGAAACGGCCCTGACCATCGTGTACCTGAAGGACCTGCAGTACTCCCATGAGGAGCTTCGGTACATCCGCACCTGCTATACCATTCACAACATCGCCTATCAGGGACAGTTCGGCCAGGAGATCCTGCACGATGTCTTGGGCCTGGACTGGGGCTGGTACGACGGGGGCATGGCCTACGAATATGAAGGCCGGCATGACATCAACCTGATGAAGTGCGCCATGCTGATGGCGGACGCGGTTTCCACGGTGTCCCCCAATTACGCGCGGGAACTGCATTCGGCCAAATACGGGCACGGGCTTCAGGGCGTAGTGGACATGGTGGACAGCCGGCTCTGGGGCATCCTGAATGGCATAGACATGGAAACGTATGACCCTTCCAGGGACGATTCCCTTCCCGCAAAGTTCAGCGTGGAGGACCTGTCCGGCAAAAAGGCCTGCAAAAAGTACCTGCAGGAACAGTTCGGCCTTTCCCAGGAAGAGAAGTGGCCGCTTTTGTGCTCGGTGGCCCGCCTGGTGGAGCAAAAAGGCATCGAGCTGATCAAGCAGGTGCTCCCCGGGCTGATGGACATCGGCGTTCAGCTGATCATCTTTGGCCAGGGAGAGGCGGAGTATGTGGATTATTTCCGCTGGGCGGCACAGAACTGGCCGGGACAGATCGGGTTCAGCGACGATTACACCGAGGTGATGGCCAAACGGATCTTCGCGGGCTCGGACATGTATCTGATGCCCAGCCGGTTTGAGCCCTGCGGCCTGAGCCAGATGATGGCCATGCGGTACGGAACGGTGCCCATCGTCCACGAAACCGGAGGGCTCAAGGACAGCGTCCGACTTTACAGCGATTTTGACGGCCAGGGGGACGGCTTTGGCTTCTCGGAGTACAGCGCCAAGTATCTGTATCTGGCCGTGCTGGAAGCGGTGCGGCTGTACCTTGGGGCAGAGGACACCTTCCGTCTTTTGCGCAGGCGCTGTATGGAGAAGGACTTGAGCTGGGACCTGAGCGCGGTGAAATACCAGCGGATGTACGGGGAGATCTGCAGCGACCAGACCACGGAAACCATTTCCTTTGAGGAGGGGATGAATACCCTTGCCTCGATGTATGAACGGATCTACGAGAACAACCGGCAGAATCATCCGGAGACGATCCGTCCGGGATACCGGCGGGTGCTCCAGATCCGGATGACCGGAAGATGCGACGGGGTGTTCAGTGTGCGGATCGCGGATACCGGCTTTGAAGCCATTCCCAGAACGGTACCGGATTGTGACGCGCAGATCGAGTGCGGATACGATAACCTGGTGGCCCTTGCCAACGGGGAGAAGGATCCCGACAAGCTGTTTATGAACGGCCAGCTGAAGGTGACCGGCAGCATGATCAAAGGCCATGAATTCCGGGACCTGCTCCGGGTCCGGTAAATCATGCGAAAAAGGAAACAACGTCCTTTCGGGTGGAAGGACGTTGTTTCCTTTTTGAAGGGCCGGTCAGGAGAAGAAGACCAGCTCCTCCTGGGGCGCCGCGACGGCGCGGATCTCTTCGGCATAGAGCACGGGCCCGACCTCGTCGTACATTTTGTTGAACTCCTGCTTGACGGTGGCGGTGACAAGCACCCATTCGCCCATGGGAAGCATGGGGGCTTCCGGTGTTTTGCACACAAAGCCCAGGAAACGGATGTCATCCGCGCAGCAGGTCATGGCCTTGCGGCCGGGGACAAAGAAGGGACTGCCGTCTTCCTTGGATTTGAGGACCATTCCTTTGAAACGGACCCGCTTGCCGGTATACCGTTCCGGATGGTCCCGCATGTCCATGTACCAGAGACCATAATCGATGTCGTCGATCTCGATGGGATCCGTGTCCAGGGCAAAGGGCATGGTGTCCTCAAAGGCATCGATCATCTCGCCGTCTTCGCCCTCAAACAGCACATCGCTCATGGGACTGACCACTTTCACACTGCGCCGGAAGCCGGCCAGGCCGTCGTCCTTTTTGCAGCGGTTGAAAATGACCATATCCGCCCCGTTGATCATGTCCGTGAAGATGGAGCGCATGTTGTTCATGTAGACCTTGAAGGTGGAAGCGTCCACGGTGGTGATGTGCTGAACAAGCTCCCACTTTCGGGGCATTTCCATCTGGTAGAGGGTGCCCACCCCCCAAAGCGGGTTGAATTCCACAAGGACGCGTGCGGGGCGGTGCCGGCGATCGAGCTGATTGAGCCTTTCGGTGGTCAGCTCCTCCTTGCTGGTCAGGGTCTCCACGATGACCTTGGCATCCCGGAGGTCCTTTTCGTTGTAATCCTCTTCCCCTTCCTCGGTTTTGATCAGAAGGGTTTTTCCGGGGATGCGGAAGTTTTTTTGCTGAAGGGTATAATTCAGGAAGGAAGTCTTCCCGCTTTCGATAAACCCGGTGATCAGGTAAACCGGGATCCCGCGTTCAGGCATTGAACGATCCTCCGTATCTGTGGTCAAAAGCGAGCCGTTCAGGGACGGACGCCGAAAAGGTCCGCCAGTTTCCGCTCATCCAGCTTGGAACCGATGACGCAGAAGCGGCCGGTGATTTCGGGACTGCCCGTGCGGATATCGCACTCCTCTGGCACCATGTCGAAATAGATCCACTGGCCATCCGCGCCGTCCACCATGCCCTTGCAGCGCAGGACGGTGCCAAGAGAGGCGTCCCCGGACAGGGCGTTCAGGATGCCCTCGATCTCCTGACGGGTGTACTTGCGGGCGGTCTCCCGGCCCCAGGAGGTGAACACTTCATCCGCGTGGTGGTGGTGATGTCCCTCATGGCCGTGATGATGCTCATGCTCGTCATGATCGTGATCGGGATGATGCTCATGTTCGTCGTGATCGTGATCATGATGATGCTCATGCTCGTCGTGATCGTGATCGTGATGATGCTCATGCTCGTCGTGATCGTGATCATGAGGATGTTCATGCTCCTCATGGTCATGATCATGATGATGGTGGCACTCGCACTCCGGGTCGTCGCATTCGTCGTCGTCGTCGTCCTCCTCCTCGGGGAGGGGAACACTCAGGGAGAATTCCTTGCGGCCTTCTTCCATGGTTTCCAGCACCTTTTTGCCGTCCAGCTTGTCGATGGGCGTGGTGATGACGGCGCATTCGCTGTTCAGTTGCCGGATCAGCTCCACGGTGTCGTGAATCTTTTCCGCGGTGGCCTTGGGAGTGTCCGTGCGGCTGAGGATGACGACCTTAGCGTACTGGATCTGGTTTTCAAAAAACTCGCCAAAGGCCTTCCGGTACATGGCGCATTTGTTGACGTCCGCCACGGTGGTGTAGCTGTTGAGCACCACATCGCCGGTCAGGTTGGCCTTCTGCACGGCCTTGATGACGTCGGAGAGCTTGCCCACGCCGGAGGGCTCGATGACGACACGGTCCGGATGATAGCGGTCGATGACCTCCCGCAGGGCGGTGCCAAAATCGCCCACCAGGCTGCAGCAGATGCAGCCGGAATTCATTTCTTTGATCTCAATGCCCGCTTCTTTCAGAAAGCCGCCGTCGATGCCGATTTCGCCAAATTCGTTTTCGATCAGGACGACCTGCTCGCCTTTGAGGGCCTCACTGAGAAGCTTTTTGATCAGCGTGGTTTTTCCGGCACCAAGAAAACCCGAGATGATATCAATTTTTGTCATTTTGAAATCTCCTTTGACAATGCACTCAGGACGCATATTGCGCCATTCCTATTTTAACCGCTCTGTCAAGGGGAAAGTCAAGGACTGTCCGGAGCTTGCAGCGTGTTTTTCTCCCGTTTCTCCAAAGGGGCCGCCTTGACAATCCAGGGGAAGGGGAATAAAATTTCCTCCGTAAAGTGGTTCTGACGGACAACACCAAAGAGAGGATGAGCGACGGATGGAAAAAATGAGGATCGAAAGAGAAATGATCTCCGCCTGGCAGGCCAAAACGGAAAAGGACCCGATGTGCACCCTGGCAAGGAATGCCCTTTCAAAGACGGAGATCAACAAGGCCGTCTTCAACGCACAGAACGCGGGGACCCTCCGGCATCATTTTTCGCTGGAGATCCCCACCCTTCCGGTGACGAACCAGAAAGCCAGCGGGCGCTGCTGGCTGTTCGCGGCGGCCAATGTCCTCCGGGAACGGATCGCAAAGAAACTGAACCTGGACAGTTTTGAACTCAGCCAGTCCTATCTGGCCTTTTGGGACAAATTTGAACGCGCCAACTATTTTATGCAATCCATCCTTGAAACAGCGGACCGTCCCCATGACGACCGGGAGGTGGCCTTTATCCTCAAGACCGGCGTGCATGACGGCGGACAGTGGGACATGTTTGCCAACATCGTCCGGAAATACGGCGTTGTGCCAAAGGATGCCTTTGACGAGACATTCCAGTCCTCCAACAGCCGCCAGATGAATTATTACCTGAACCGGTATCTGAAGATCTGCGCGGTCCGCCTGAGGGATCTGTACGCCAGGGGCGCGAACGGTGAAACCGTGGATGGAGTCCGCAGGGAAATGATGGGGAAGGTATATTCCTTCCTGTGCTCCTGCTACGGCGTTCCTCCGGAGAAATTCGATTTTGAGTATGTGGACAAGGACAGGACCTATCATATCCTCAAAGACCTGACGCCCGCCTCCTTTACGGAACAGTTCGTGGGAGATGCGCTGGATACGGTGGTGTCCATCATCAATGCGCCCACCGCGGACAAGCCCTATGGGAAAACCTATTCCATCCGTTTTCTGGGCAACGTCGTCGGCGGCAGGGATGTGCGTCACCTGAACCTGGACATGGCCGACTTCAAGGCCGCGGTGCTCCGCCAGCTTGAGGCGGGCAAGGTGGTGTGGTTTGGAAGCGACGTTGGACATTTCGGGGACCGGGAAGCGGGCCTTTGGGACGACCAATCCTTTGATGCGGCGCTCCTGACGGGGCTGGACCTTGAGATCAGCAAGGAAGACGGCCTGGATATGCTTCTGTCCGCCATGAACCATGCCATGGTGCTGACGGGGGTCGACCTGAAGGACGGGAAGCCTGTGAGGTGGAAGATCGAAAACAGCTGGGGGGATGAGAAGGGCCGGAAAGGCTATTATATCTGCTCGGACTCCTGGTTTGACAAATACGTCTATCAGGCGGCGGTGGAAAAGGAATACCTTGGCGCGCAGGCCGATCTTGCGGACCAGGAAGCCATTTGGCTGGATCCCTGGGATCCCATGGGGACCCTCGCATGACGGACGGGTGGCGGACGGTCCTTGGGCAGCTGGAAGCGCTGCTGAAGGGATGCGATTGGGAGATCTCCTGCCTGGCCAACGCTTCCGCGCTGCTTTATGAAACCATGGACCGCATCAACTGGGCCGGTTTTTACCTGACAAAGGGCGATGAGCTGTGCCTTGGCCCCTTCCAGGGAAAGACCGCGTGCATCCGCATCCCCCTGGGAAAAGGGGTCTGCGGCACGGCCGCCCGGGAGGGACGGACCCTGGTGGTCCCGGATGTGCACCTGTTTGCCGGGCATATCGCCTGCGACAGCGCCTCCAGGTCCGAAATCGTGGTCCCATTGCGGGACGGGGCGGGCGAGGTCTTTGGGGTAATGGATATTGACAGCCCCGTGGAAAACCGTTTTTCGCCTGCGGACCGGGAAGGCCTGGAAGCCTTTGCCGGCATCCTTGAAGCCCACCTGAACACCCTCTGAGCGAACCAAAAGGGGCTGTTGCAGAAGCACCAAAATCTGCAGCAGCCCCTTTCCCATGTTGGC